>LKMS01000096.1 GCA_001563965.1 Haloferacaceae archaeon PL-Br10_E2g29
CAGCGATCGATGCAGTTCGACGCCCGCGGCAGTCGCCCCTCGACGAAGGGCGTCGGCCACACCGGCTATCTGGTGTTCGCCCGGTGCTGAGTTGGCTGTGCGGCAGGTCTTTTAGTGCGAAAGCCTAACACTCAGACGGTATGGCAGACGACACATCCTCGACGACCGTTGACGAGACGCAAACGTGGCCCGAACTGGCGATTGGCCTGTACGAACGACTCACTGGCCGCGGCGCCGAAATCGCCTACGAGTTCGAGGAGATGGAGATCGACGTGCCCGACCGCGTCGGCGACGGCGCCGATCACGCCCGCTGGCGACTCAACGGCACGCTCCGCATTCGCGCGAGCGAACGCGAGGAGTAAGTATCGCGGTGAGCGACGACCCCACGCGAACGCTCATCGTCGGCGCGGAGCTAACGCTCGAATCCGACGACGCGCGACTCGATATTTCGACCGCAGACGGCACGCTGTTTGTTGACTGTGCCGATCTCGACTCCCTCGTTGCGGCCTACCGGCTCCGCGAGTCGGTACAGGCGACGAGCGAACGGCTCGTTTCGGCCGGTGTGGACGCCGTCGAGGCGACGAACATCGCGTTTTCGGTGCCGGTCGTCGTCCGTGTCGACGGCGTACGCGTTGCCCGGTACGCCCCGCGCGGTTCGGTCGGTCCGCTCGGCCGACTGCTCGGCGGTCGTCCCGTCCGAAGCGACCCACTCGGCGTTGCCCGGGTCGCCGTTCGGCGGCTCCGGGCCGCGCTCAGAGAGCGCCGTTGATGGAGACGTCCCTTCCTCAATGAGTCAGGATTCCGGTTCCGATCCCGATCCCGATCCCGCGTCGACACCATCCGAGTCGACATCGACAGAACTGAAACCGATGGAGCCAACGCCACTCGCTGGTGCCGCCGATCTCGATCGCGTCCTCCAACAACACGAGTTCGTCCTCGTTGCATTTACCGCCGACTGGTGCGGCCCATGTCAACAGATGAAGCCGGCGCTTGCGGCGATCGCCAGCGAAACCGACACGGTCGTCGTCACCGCCGATGTCGACGACTGTGAATCGGTCGCGTCCGACCACGCGGTTCGCCAGCTCCCGACACAGCTCGTGTTTGTGGATGGTGAACTGGTCGAACAACTCGTCGGTGCGCAGACGGAGACGCGACTCCGGCGAGTGATTGTGTCGGTTCGGCAATAAAAACCGCAAGCCGGACGATCAGCACCCGTCGGCCGAAACAGCTCCTACGATGAAATCGCGTCAGCCAGCTTTTCGATCGGGTGCGGCGGCGTGCCGTACTGTTTTTCGTAGTCTTTGAGCTGTGAGCGACACGAGGTGCCGGGGGCGACGACCTCCGTCGCGGGCGACTCCTCGACGGCGTCGAACAGCATACGGCCAATCGCCTGGCTCATCGAGTAGTGTTCGGCCTCGTAGCCGAACGAGCCGGCCATTCCACAGCAGGTCGTATCGAGCACGTCCACCGCATAGCCCGCTCGTCGCAACACGCCGACTGCGTGGTGGTCGCGGCTCGCCGCGGTCTGGTGGCAGTGGCCGTGGTAGGCCAGTTCCTCAGACGCCTCGGTGTCGATGGCCGAATCCAGGCGGAACGTATCGAGGTACTCCATCACGCTGTAGGTGTTGTTGGCGACCATCTCGCTATCGGGCCCCGACAGCAAGTCGCGGTAGTCGTCCTGATACATCACCGCATCGCTGGGTTCGACACTGATCACGTCGAAGCCGGCTTCGATTTTTGGTGCGAGCGCGTCCACGTTGGCCTCGGCGGTCGCCCGCGAGCGGTCGACCAGACTCTTCGAGTGCGCCGGCCGGCCGCTGTCGGTCACGTCGTCGGGAATTTCGACGTAGACGCCGGCGGCTTCGAGTGCGCGCACGGCGGCTTTGCCTACCGCCGGTTGGGTGTAGTTGGTGTAGGGATCCGCGATGAGCAGCGCCTTGCGGTCGGCGTCGCTTTCGCTGACGGTGGGCGTCCGTGAGGCATCCCACTTCTGGAGCGTGTTGCGTTTGAACGTCGGGAGATCGCGCTCGCGGGCAATGCCGAGCGTTTTCTCCATCACGAGACCGCTGCCGGGAATCTTCGCCGGGAGGTTCGAGACGGGCGCGAACGTGCTCCCGAGGCTGTAGAGCGTCTCGACGTTCGCAAACAGTTTGTCGCGAAACGGCACGCCGTGGCGCTGGTGGTGTTCGTGTTTCACCTCGGTTTTGAGCTTCGCGAGGTCGACGCCGCTGGGGCAGTCGCGCTTGCAGCCCTTACAGCCGATACAGAGGTCGAGCACCTCGTGGAGGAACTCGTCGTCGAACATGTCGTCGGGCAGGTCGCCGCTCATCGACCGCCGGAGCATGTTCGCCCGCCCGCGCGTCGAGGTGATTTCCTCGTTCTCGGTCGCCCGGTAGGTCGGACACATGATCGAGCCGGTCGTATCCTGGTGGCCCTCACAGCCCGCACAGCCGTGACAGAGTTCGGCCATTCCCTGAAAGCCGTTTTCGTTGGGCCAGTTGAGCGCCGGCTCGAAGCCCGTCTCGAACCGGTAGTTGCGGTCGTACCGGAGGTTTTCGGTCGGGTCGAAGTCGCCACAGACGTTGCCGGGATTCAACAGTCCCTGTGGGTCGAACGCGCGTTTGAGCGCCTGAAACGACGCCCACAGCTCGTCGCCGTACAGCTTGCGGTTCCACGTGGTTCGCGCGCGGCCGTCGCCGTGTTCGCCCGAGACCGAGCCGCCGTACTCGATGACGAGGTCGGTGATAGCGTCCGAAATTTCGAGCATCGTCTGGACGCCGTCTTCGGATTTGAGGTTCAACAGCGGCCGAATGTGCAACACGCCCGGTCCGGCATGCGCGTAGTACGACGCAAACGTGTCGTGTTCGTCGAACAGTTCCTGGATGTCGGCGACGTACTCGGGCAGGTTTTCTGCAGGTACGGCCGTGTCCTCGACGAACGGCCAGTGTTTGTCGTCACCCGTTCGCGAGAGGAGAATGGGAAGACCGGCCTTCCGCATCTTCCAGAACTTGGCCTGTCGGTCGGCGTCGTACGCTTCGAGCGCGTCGGTCGCGTTGATCGACTCGTCGGTCGTCGTTGCCGCGGAACTGGCCTCGACCGCCGCGTCGTAGCCGGGCAACCGATCGGCCAGCAGGTTCGCGACTTTCTGTTTCCCGTCATCGACCGAGTCGGCGTAAAACTCGACCAACAGCGTCGAGTTGGTACCGTCGGGCAGGATGTCGACGACCGGCGCGAACTCGGCGGTGTCGCGCGCGAGATCCAACAGGACGTCGTCCATCACCTCAACTGCGGCAGGGTCGTGTTCGAGAATCGGGGCGACATCGCGCATGGCCGCGATCACGTCGTCGTAGGTGAGCAGGACGACCGAGGTTTCGTTCGGCACGGGTTCGAGCGAGACGGTCGCCTTCGTGACAATGCCAAGCGTCCCTTCGCTGCCCGCGAGGAGTCTGCCCACGTTGACCTCGCCGCGCTCGTCGGCGTCTTCGAGCAGTTTGTCGAAGTTGTACCCCGACACGTTGCGCATCAGATCGGGGTACTTGGCCTCGATTTCGTCGCGTTTGTGTTGGAGCACGTCGGAGACAACGTGGTACACCTGGTCTTTGATTCCCGTTTCGGGATCGTCGGGGTCGACGTCGGCCGCGCGGTCGTGGAGTTCCTCGATGGGCATCCAGTCGAACGTCGTCACCGACCCGTCCGCGAGAACGACTTCGACGTCCTCGAGATAGCCATCGGCTTTCTCGTATTTGAGCGAGTGTGCGCCCGTGGTGTTGTTGCCGATACAGCCGCCGAGGACGCTCTTGTCGCCCCATGCGGGGTCGGGCGCGTACTTCAGCCCGTGTTCGGCGAGTCGGTTGTTGAGTCGGCCGAGCGTAATGCCCGGTTGGGCGGTCACGGTCGCCGCCTCGGGGTCGACGTCGAGAATCGCGTTGAACCGTTTTTTGAAGTCGAGGACGACCGCCTCGTTCACGGTTTGGCCCGCAAGGCTCGTCCCGCCGCCGCGCGGCAACACGGGAATCTCGTTGTCCGCACAGTAGGACATGACCGCCTGGACATCCGCGGTCGATTCGGGGACGACAACGCCGATCGGAAGTTGGTGGTAGGCGCTGGCGTCGGTCGCAAACAGGTTTCGGGTGTAGCTGTCGAAGCGAACGCTCCCCTCGACGAGTTCCTCGAGATCGGCGACGAGGTCGGGATTCTCGACCGAATCGCTTCGATAGTCGTAGTTCGCACGTGGATCGGCGGCCGGATCGGCCGGTGGCGTTGGTGTGGTCTTGCTCATGGGTGGGTCTTGTTAGCGTGATGTAGGGATGGTGTGTGAATGAATGTTAAGATTGGTGTGGGTTCGCCGACCGCTAGAACACCGTCGGGAACACCACGTACACCGCGAGCGTCGTCAGGATTCCACCCCCGACGAGGTAGTACAACAACGGAATGAGGTTCAGCCGAATCACGCGGCCGGTCGCCCCAACCATCCCGACGGTCGCGAGCGCGGCGATCACGTTGTGGATGGCGATGATGTTGCCGATGGCCGCGCCGATCGACTGGCTGGCGACGAGAATCATCGTCGGCATTCCCAACGCCTGGCCGACCTCGAACTGGAAGGCCGTGAACGTGATGTTGCTCACCGTAATCGACCCGGCAACGAACGCGCCAATCATGCCGACCGTTGGAGCGACCATCGGATAGGCGGCACCGAACGTCGCGGCGGTGCCGTCAGCGAGGACGACGATCATACTGCCATCGACCGCGGCGCCCGGATGCGCATCCGTGTTGAGCATGATCTCGACCATGGCGATGACGAAGAACAGCACGATTGCCGGCGAGACGATTTTGCTCCCGGCTTCCTTCCACGCGTCGACGACCTCTTCGCCTTTCATTCCGAAAATCGGTACGGCAATCAGCGCGCTCAGCAGCAGCCACGTTCCGGGCACGTAGGCCCACTCAATTCCTCCCTCAAGGCCGGTTCCAAAGATGTCCCAACTAATCGCGAGGATTGGCCCCTCTCGAAGGAACTCCTCAACGAATCCAATGACTCGCGTGGCGATCAACAGCACCGTGAGCACGATGTATGGCGACCACGCCCGCAATAGGCTCATCGAGGGCGTCGAATCGGCTGCGGCCTTGGACTGTGCTTCCTCACCGCCGGGTTCGATCGAGCCGACCCAGTGGTCGGGCCACTCGTCACGTGGCGGGAACTCCCACTCGTCTTTCGGTTCGAGGTAGCCCGCCCGCAGCAGGCCAACGACAACTGCACCGCCGACCATCGGCGCGAACAGTGAGGGCAGTTCGGGGCCGACCAGCACCGCGGTCACAACATAGGGTATCGCAAAGGCGACCCCGGCGACGATCGCCAGCGGAACCACGCTTTTGATCGGCGCGAGCGTTCGTTCCTCGCCAAAGAAGTAGACGACCATTCCGACCGCAACCAACGGCATCAGAATGCCCAAAACCCCGTTGAACAGCGCGGCATACACCGCGGCGTCCGCGGAGTATTCGGCAACGGTGAGACCGGTTCCGTCGAAGATTCGTTCTTCGACCGCACCCAACGGCTGTTGGTAGCCGACGATGACTGGCGTCCCAACCGCGCCGAAGACGGTCGCGATGGCGTGGCCGATCAGTGCGGCAACCACGGCGGCCAGTGCGGGAAAGCCGAGCGCGAGCAACAACGGGGCGACGACTGCCGCGGGCGTTCCGAAGCCCGCAACGCCTTCGAGAAAGGTCGCCAAAAAGAAGGCCAACAGGATGACCTGTACGCGCCGGTCGTCGCTGATTTTCGCGAAGCCGGCGTTGATCCGGTCGACCGCGCCCGACCGCATCAGTGTGTACAGCAAGACGAGGGCGCCGAAGACGATCCAGAGAATCTCGATCGCGGCCATGACGCCAACAAGACTGGCTGCGCCGACGAACTCAAGCGGCATTCCCCAGACGGTGAACGCGATGATCGCGGCGGCGGCCCACGCAATGGGCATGACGCGGG
>LKMS01000097.1 GCA_001563965.1 Haloferacaceae archaeon PL-Br10_E2g29
AACTCGGTGCCAACGCGGATGTCTTCGGGCGTCAGTTCGGCTTCGACCGGCCAGATGTCCTCGCGAAGCCACGCGCCGAGCGGTTTGTCGTCGGCGTAGCCCCGAAGTAGCGTCATGGCGACGTGGGTGTGGGCGTTGACGAGTCCCGGCATGACGAGCGAACCGGTCGCATCGAGCGTTTCGTCGGTGGTCACGTCGTCGTCGACGGCGATGATTTCGCCGGCCGCGCGGTCGACAAGGACGTTTGCCTTCCGAACGTCGTACTCGGGCGTGAGGACGTGGCCCCCCTCGATCGAAAAAACGGCTGCGGTGTCGTCGGTCATACCGGCGGTTTGCGCGCGGGTCCCTTAATCAGTCAGGTTGTCGTCGGCGTTAGGCGTCGGCGGCCGCCCGAAGCCGGTCGATTCGTTGGCCAAGCGGCGGCTGGACTTCGACCCACGTTCGCCAGCCGGCGGACGCGGGTTCGACGCCCCGAACCGCCGCGACGGTCTCGAAGGCGTCGGCGAGTTTGTCGCTCCCGACTCGCGCGGCGGCCGCATGGTCGGCCGCAAACTGGAGTTTGCGGCCGAGCCAGAACAACACCAGCGCGGCAATCGCGAGGGCAAAGAGGCCGTCGGAAAACGACAGCAGGCCGCCGAACATGCCGGTTGCGATTCCGATGACTGCGGCCGACGCGAGCGATCGGTACTCGACGTAGTAGTGTCGGGCCCGTTCGGCCTCCGCCGCGAGCAACGCGCTCGCCGTGTCGCCGTCGAGTTCCGCCAGCACGTAGTCGGTGACGAGCAGCCGGCGGCGACCCGGCAGTCCACGAACCGAGACTTGAATCGAGTTCTCACCGACCGTGTCGACGACGTCGATGCCGGCGGGTTTGTAGCCTGACGGTTCGAGCAGCGAATCGAGCGTCTCGGATTCGCCCGCGGTTGGTGGGCGGCTGTCGCGCATCGACTGGACGACCAGCGGGGCGACGAGCGCGGCGAGCAAAAACAGGCCAACCGCGGCGACGACGAACCAGGCGGGGTCGATGACGACTTGGAGGGCAACGGCGGAACCGGCGAACGGGTCGACAGGGGCGGTGAGTGGGCTGACTGGTACGGCGAGCGGATCGACGGAGCCAGCAAGCGAATCGACGGCGGCGGCAAGCAGACTGCCGGCGGTCGAACTCGGCTGGGTCGCGAGACCGAACATACTGGCGGCTCGGTTCGAGAGCGCCATAGCGGTTGCGCTCTCGGGTTGCCGTCGGTGATTCCACAAGCGCCGGCCGTTCCGAGAGGGAAAGACAGTTGGCCCACCGGCGAGAGGGTCGGGTATGCGCATTGCCGTACCCAACAAAGGCCGGCTCCACGAGCCGACCGTCGAGCTACTCGACCGCGCGGGGCTCGCCATCGAGAACGGCGCGGCCCGAAAGCTCTACGCCGAGACGGTCGACCCCGACGTGACGATTCTCTTCGCTCGCGCGGCAGACATCCCCGAGTACGTCGACGACGGGGCCGCCGAGGTCGGCATTACGGGACTCGATCAGGCCCGCGAATCAGGGTGTGAGCTCACCGAGCTGTTGGATCTCGAGTTCGGTCGCTGTCGACTCGTCCTTGCTGCACCCGAGGACGGCGATATCACCGAACCCGCCCAGCTCGCGGGCAAAAAGGTCGCCACCGAGTTCCCCCGGATCACGCGGGCCTACTTCGACGAGAAGGGTATCGACACCCAAATCGTCGAGGTCACCGGCGCAACCGAACTCACCCCGCACGTCGACATGGCCGACGCCATCGTCGACATCACGTCGACGGGAACGACGCTCGCGGTCAACCGGCTCTCGATAATTGACGAAGTGCTTTCGAGCTCCGTTCGCCTGTTCGGCGACCCCGACCACACCGACGACGAGAAAGTCGCCCAACTCGTGACGGCGCTGGAGTCGGTTCTCGCCGCCGCGGGCAAGCGGTATCTGATGATGAACGTCGCCGAAGCGCATCTCGACGCCGTTCGCGACGTGATTCCCGGCCTCGGCGGGCCAACCGTGATGGATGTCGCCGGCAGCGACGATGTTGCCGTTCACGTCGTCGTCGACGAACGCAACGTCTTCGAGGTGATCAACGATCTGAAACGGGTTGGTGCGACCGGTATTCTCGTCACCGAAATCGAGCGACTGGTCGAGTAAGCAGCGCGGTTGACGTGGGTGGTACGTCGTGACGGCGGTTTGTGCCAAATCGCGGCCTGCTGCGATTTTTTGCCCTATCCCGGCGCAGTCATCGCAATCGTGAGTATCCCGAACATAACGGTTCCGAGGATGATCGTGATAATCACGTGAATCGCGGTGATGTACGCGCTCGTCCGGCGGGATTGGCCGTAGAGATAGTGGATTGCGAGGCCATCCAAAACGAGTGCGACGAGCACCCCGATTCCACCCGGAACCGAAAACAGCTGCGTGCCGACCGAAACCAGTGCGGGGACGATTCCCACGCCGAGTGCGGTGACCGCCGGCACATCGCCCAGCACGTTGCGGGCGGCGAGATGGGCGGTCAGCGATAAAAACAGCGCGAGCAGCCCGACGGTGCCAATAATCGCCAGCGGCGTTGGCTCGGCCTGCAGCACCACAGGCATCGACAGGGTGACGGGCGACATACAAGGGGCTAAACGCTCGTGGGTGTCGAATCTATCGTTTTGTTCGTGTATTCTCGCACGTTGGTTCGTTGGTTGTCGTCGCCGACGGTGTTACTCTAGCAGGCCAAGCTCGCTGAGTCGTTCGATAATCACGTCGACCGCGTCGGCCGCGTCGCTCGGTTGTTTCCCACCGGTGATCACCAGCTTTCCGGAGCCAAAGAGAAGGGCGACAACCGAGGGTTCGTCAAGCCGGTACACCAGTCCGGGGAACTGCTCAGGTTCGTACTCGATGTTTTCGAGTCCGAGTCCGATCGCGATGGCGTTGAGATTGAGCGAGCTTCCGAGATCCGCACTCGTGACGATGTTTTGAACCGTGATTTCGGGGTCGTCCTCGACGGGAATTTCGAGCGCGCGGAGTTTGTCGAACACGATATCGAGGCTCTGGTGGACTGCTTCGGTCGAGTTGGCGCCGGTACAGACGATTTTCCCCGATCGGAAAATCAGCGCGGCCGACTTGGGTTCTTGGGTGCGGTAGACAAGTCCGGGGAACTGTTCGGGGTCGTAGTCGGCCCCTTCGAGATCCATCGCCACGCTCTGGAGATCGAGTTCCTGGCCGATCCCCGTTGAGGCGACGACGTTCTCAATCGAGATCGTATCTTTGGGATCGCTCATTACTATTTCGAACAAGGATTGACTTGCTTATAAATATGGGCGGCACGCGGCGCTTTCGTCACCCGATTGTTTCGCCCGCGTGGCACGTTTACACCGACACGCTGATAGCGCCGCTGGCACTGTGTCGGGGCGTGTACTGTCTCGAACTCGCCGGCGACGAAGACCGGTTTGCAGCATGCGAGGCTGCCGCGGCGGCGACCAACGTCAACGTCGTCGCCCCCGGCGTCGCCACCGCCCGCGGGGTCGACCTCGACCGACTCCGAACGCTCGCGTACACCCGCGCAGCCAGCGACCTCATCGCCCGAACCGCCGCCGACATCGACGCGGCCGAACGGGCGCTCTCGGTCGCGACCATCGAGCGCACCGGGTCGGTTGCGGTTCGGGCCCGCGACGTTCGCTCGACGACCGGCCTGAGCACCCGCGAAGCCGAACAACGCCTTGGCGGCGTGCTGGTCGACCGCGGCTTCAGCGTCGACCTCGACAACCCGGATCACGAACTTCGCGCGTTGTTTTCGGGCGAGACTGAGTCGGTCTGTCTGCTCGGCTGGCTGGCCGCCGAGAGCCGCCGGGATTTCGGCGAGCGACGGCCGACCGATCGGCCGTTTTTCCAACCCGGCAGTATGGCCCCGCTCGACGCACGCGCGCTCGTCAATATCGCCGGTGCAGCCCCCGAAACCACCGTTGTCGACCCAATGTGTGGCACCGGCGGCGTGCTGTTGGAAGCCACACTCGTCGGCGCGGACGTGGTTGGAATCGACGCCCAGTGGAAAATGACTCGTGGGAGCCGCACGAATCTCGATGCACTGCTGAGTGAACACGCTGGCACCGTCGGTCGCGACGTCGATGCCGATCCGGACACTCCCGGCTCTGTCGAGGCCGAGGTCAACGCCGCCGTCGGCACCGACACGGCCCGTACGCCGACAGCGACGATCATCCACGGCGACGCCACCGCGCTCCCGTTGCGCGACGGCTGTGCTGACGCGGTCGTGTTCGATGCGCCCTATGGCCGCCAATCAAAAATCGCTCGTCACGATCTGGCCGACCTGGTCGGTGGCGCACTCGCCGAGGCGCGCCGGATCGCTTCGCGCGCGGTCGTCGTCGCCGACCGATCGTGGGACGAGGCGGCCGACGCCGCCGGCTGGACGGTCGAAAATCGGTTCGAACGGCGGGTTCACAGTACGTTGGTCCGCCACATCCACGTGCTGTCAGCGGCCGATTCGACCGATGACGAACAGACCCCGCCCGTTTAAGCCGACGGCTCGCCGACTGCGACCAATGACGAACCAGCGACTCATCGAGGCGTTGCGCGCGGCCGACGCCGTCCAGTACGGCGAGTTCGAACTCTCTCACGGCGGCACCAGCGACTACTACGTCGACAAGTACCTGTTCGAGACCGACCCATACTGTCTGAGCCGTATCGCCGAAGCCTTCGCCCTCGAAATCGACGAACCGAAACTCGCGGGCGTCGCCCTCGGTGCCGTCCCGCTCGTTGCGGTGACGGCCGTCGAAACCGGGCTTCCCTACGTGATTGCCCGCAAGAAGGCCAAAGCGTACGGCACGGCCAAGCGGATCGAGGGCCGACTCGACGCGGGCGAGGAGGTCGTCGTCCTCGAAGATATCGCCACCACCGGCAACTCCGCCATTGATGCGGTCGAGGCACTGCGCGAGGCTGGTGCGGTCGTCAACCGTGTGCTTGTGGTTGTCGACCGCGAGGAGGGTGCGAGCGAGCGACTGGCCGAACACGATCTCGAACTCGTCTCGCTTGTCACGGCGACCGACCTGCTTGCCGACCGATAACCGACCTTACGCCGGCTCTCCTTGCGAGGGGTACCGTGATTCGACGACCGCGAACGTCAGCGTACTGAGCACGCCAAGCAGCGTGCCGATCGTCAGCGCAATCGCCAGATCCGTTAGCGAGAGGGTGATAACGCCCTCGGCGTTCGGGAGGAAAAAGCCCGACAGGCCGAAGAGCACGATTGCGATGGCAAGCACGTAAAACGGCGCGTTGAGGTAGCGCCAGCGGAATCGGCCGGCGAGATACTCGTCGGTGACTTGACCGAGGCTGCTGGTGACGCCCGCGGCGGCAAACCACTGGACGGCTCCGTGAACGAACGCCGCGCCGGCGGTCGCGATCGCGGCCGTGCCGGTGGCCGACGCGTCGACGGTGTCGATCATCTCGACACCTTGGACGCCGCCGATGATGATGAGCGCGATGGCGACGACGTAGGTAATGAGCGTCACCCGGCCGGCGTACAACCCGTTGCGGACGCGTTCGACACCGGTGTCGATCGTTGCTTCGAGACCAAGCCCCCGAAACAACGAGTAGAGCCCCAACAACGCCGAGATGAGGCCGAGGACGACCGCTCCCGCAACATCGAACACCCCGGCGATCACGACGAACGGATAAATAAGGAGCAAAATACCCAGCGGCACCAGAATCGTCCCGCGGGTTTCGGGGTCTGCCAACACCTGTTTCATCGTGTAGTACATCGATTCGAGGTTTTGCGCTTGGCGGACGACCACGCGCTGGACGCCGTCGATCGGCATGCGCGACCGGATAATCGGGATGACCGACTCGTCCTGTGCACCGTCGGTGATCACGATGGCGTGGACTTCCTCGCCCGTCTGGAGACTCGCCAGCACGGTGTCGATCTCGTCCCCGATTTTCCGGTTGGCCTTCATGTCGCTGCC
>LKMS01000009.1 GCA_001563965.1 Haloferacaceae archaeon PL-Br10_E2g29
ACGTAGCTGCCCGCACCGAGTGCGAGCATCATGTAGCCGTACTGTGAAATCGTCGAGTACGCGAGCACCTGTTTGATCTCCTTTTTGACGACGCCCATCGTCGCCGCAAAGAGCGCGGTGAAGCCACCGATGAGTGCAATGATCGCCATCGTCGTCGGCGTCAGCACGTAGAAGCCGTACATTCGCGCAACGAGGTAGACGCCGGCGGCGACCATCGTTGCCGCGTGAATGAGCGCCGAAACCGGGGTTGGACCCTGCATGGCGTCAGGCAGCCAGGTGTGCAGCGGGAACTGGGCGGATTTGCCGATGACGCCGCCCAGAATGAGCAGGCCGATGATGGTGAACCACGTGCTCACCTCGAGGCCGCCGGGCGTCCAGACGTCACCAGAGCCGTCGAGTGCGGCTTCAGCCAACGCCGGAAACGACTCGCTGCCGGCGAAACTCGCCGTGCCGAACGTCGCAAAGACGGCGACGACACCGATGAGGAAAAAGTAGTCACCGAACCGGGTAACGAGAAACGCCTTCTTCGCGGCCGACGGCGGGCCATCTCGGCGGAACCAGAAGCCGATCAGCAGGAACGAACAGAGGCCGACGAGCTCGAAGAACATGAACGCCATCAGCAGGTTGTCGGCGATCACGAAGCCGAGCATGCTGGCGGTGAACAGGCCGAGGCCTGCGTAGTACCGCGGCAGGTCGTCTTCGCCCTCGTCGTTCATGTAGCCGAGACTGAAGATGTGAACGAGCAGCGCGATGAGCGTCACGATGACGAGCATGAGCGACGATAGCGGATCGATCAGCGCGCCGAAGGTCAGCTCCCACGGCTGGTTGCCCGCGCCGGTTGCCCAGGTGTAGTAGGTCGCCTCGTGGACGCCCGCCGAACGGACGGCCGCGACCGACAGCACCGAGAGGACGAGCGCGATCGCGGTCGCGGCGATACCGGGGAGTGCGCCGCCCTTCGGGAGGTACTTACCGCCGAACAGCGCGGCGAGGAACGAGACAAACGGCAGGAGGACGATCAGTGGAACGAGTCCGAATGCAAACTCCATACGTTACCACCTCATTGTGTTGGCATCCATGACGTCGATGTCGCCGAAGTTGCGGTACAAAACAAGGATAATGCCGATCCCGACGGCGACCTCGGCGGCCGCCAGCGCGATGACAAAGAGGCCGAACGTCTGGCCGGTGAGGTTACCCACCTGAAACGAGAACGCCACGAGGTTGATGATCGCGGCGTTCATCATCAGTTCGACCGACATCAGGAAGTACAGCGCGTTGCGTCGGGTCAGCACCCCGAAGAGGCCGATACAGAAGATTGCCGACGACAGCAGCAGATAGTATTCGATTGGTACCATTTAGTGAGTCCCTCCGTTGTCCGGGTCGGTGTCGACGTCGCGGTCGACGGTGTTGGCAGTCGGGTCGTCGCCAACGGTGTGGATGTCGCCGTCGACGATGTCACGACCGCCGTCGGTGAGCGCCGAGACGATCGAGCCACCGTCCTCGCGCTTGGCGAGGTAGATGGCGGCGTCGAGCGCCACGTCGAGCGCCAGCGCGATAATCAGGAACGCGGCAAGAAACCCTTCGGCGGCGATCTCGCCGAGGTCGATGTCGAACAGCGCATAGCCGATGTTGTGGACGACGCTTTCGCCGGCCGGAAAGCCCGCAGGCTCGCCAAAGCCGCCGGCCGAGCCGAGGATCGCTGCCGCGAGCACGCCAAAGAGCGCAACGGCAGCCAGCCCAGGTGCGAGCGACGAGCGCGATCGACTCCCATCGGTCATACGTTACTCACCTCCGACTCCGGTTCGTTTCGCGTCAGCATCACGGCGAACGTAATCAGAATGAGAACCCCGCCCACGTAGACGAGGATCTGCATGGCTGCGAGGAACTCTGCCTGCAGCATTACGTAGTGCACCGCGACGCTCAATAGGGCACCGCCCAACAACAGTGAGGCGTGAAACACGTCACGCACGAGGACGACGCCCAGGCTGAAGCCCACGGTGACGAGGGCAAACAGCGCGAACGCGATGGTCTCAAAAACCATTGTGTGTCTATGCTTAAGGGATCCCTTTGAAGATTTCGAGAACGATCGCAGAATCTACCCACCTTTCCGACAACAACCGAGCTCTCGGACCGCCACTTGTATCAGCGTACTGAATAGAACGGCCGTTCGGCGACCGTGTTACTGGTAGTCGACGCTGCCATCGCCCTCACCAATCCACGCCCCGCGATCGGGATTCCGCGAGTTGAGCGGGTCGATTCCCTTGTACCACGGCACGTTTTTGAGCTGTTCTTTGTTGTAGATGAACTCGTCTTTCGTGTCCGCGGTGAACTCGAAGTTCTGCGTGAGCAAGATGGCGTCGACGGGACAGACCTCCTCGCAGAGTCGGCAGTAGATACACTGGCCGATGTGGAGGTTGTACTGCTCGCCGTTGCGCTGGTCGTCCATGACGATCTGGATCGTATCGTTCGGACAGACGTTTTCGCACTGGCGACACCAGATACAGCGCTCTTGGCTGAACTTGTGGACGCCGCGGAACCGCGGGCTGACCTCGGGTGCGGTTTCGGGGTACTCGACGGTGAACTTCTTGCCGTCGAGTGCGTGTTTCATCGTCGTTGCCATGCCTTTGAGTAGTCCAATCATTATGCGATCACTCCCACGATGATGGCCGTGAGTACCAGGTTAGCAAAAGACAGCACCAACATTCCTTTCCAACCGATCTCGATTAGCTGGTCGATGCGGACGCGCGGCAGCGCCGAGCGGGCCCACTGGGTGAACAGGAAGAACGCCCAGATCTTGATGACGAACCAGACGAAGCCGGGAAGCACCGGGCCAGCGGGTCCACCAAGGAAGATCGTCGCCATGATCGCCCCGCCGAGGAAGATGTGGAGGAACTCCCCAAGGTAGAACAGGACGAAGTAGACCGAGGAGTACTCGGTCTGATACCCCGCAACGATCTCGGTCGGCGCTTCGGGAATATCGAACGGGTTGCGGCCGATTTCGGCCATGTTTGCGACGAGGAACAACACGAACGCGAACGGGTTGACGAAGGCGTACCACGCCGGAATGTCGATACCGCCGAGCGAGACCAGTGTCGCGCCCTGTTCGGCCACAATCGTACTCATCTGGAGCGAGCCCGCAAAGATCACGACCGACATCGCGGTGACGATCAACGGAATCTCGTAGGCGATGTTCTGGGCGACCGCCCGCAGTCCGCCCATCAGCGAGTACTTGTTGTTCGAGGCGTAGCCGCCCATCACCAGCGCGATAGAGGCAATGGAGGCGAACGCGAAGACGAGTGCCAGTCCGGCCTCGGGATCCGCAAGGTGAATGTTGAGCGGGCCGAGATCACCCATCGGAATCACTGCAAAGCCGAGCAGTGCCGATGCTGGCAACACGATCGGGGCCAGATCGTATGACGGGCGGTCGGCGTTGCTCGGAATAATCAGCTCCTTGCCGAGCAGCCGCACCGAGTCGGCGACGATAATGAACAGTCCGAACGGGCCGATTCGGTTGACCGCAAACCGGTCGGTGAACGCCGCCGTAATCTTTCGTTTGGCCCACGGACCGGCGACGCCGGTCATCGCAAGCATGATGTTGCCGACGATGAACGCGCCAAGCAACGCGCCGACGGCAACGCCGAGTGGGCCCTCAAGCCCCATCAAGTCGGCCAGCTGTTCGGGCAGCAACACCTCACCCTGTAACAGCCCAGCCATCAGCGGTCCACCTCACCGAGCACGATATCGAGGCTGCCAAGGCTCGCGATTGCGTCAGGCACGTACTCACCGTTGGACATCTCGGGCAACGTCTGGAGATTCGAGAAACACGGACTGCGGATCTTGAACCGTGCGGGTTTCTCGGTGCCATCGGCGCGAATGTAGATACCGAGTTCACCCTTTGCACCCTCGACCGCCCGGTAAATTTCGGTGTCGTCTTTGGGCTTGATGGTTCGCGGCACGTTCGCCTGAATCGTCCGCTCGTCTTCGGGCCAGTCTTCGAGCAGGTCGAGACACTGCTCGACGATTTTTGCCGACTGTTCGACCTCACGCATTCGGACGAGCAGACGACTGTAGTTGTCACAGCCGTCTTCGACGACGACATCCCAGTCGAGCTTGTCGTAGTAGCCGTAGGGGTCGTCGCGACGCAGGTCGTAATCGATGCCCGAGCCGCGGGCAACCGGGCCGGTCGCGCCGTAGCTTTTGGCGACCTCCGGCGGCAACACGCCGGTGTCGACCGTCCGCAGCTGAAGAATCTCGTTGGCAGTCATCATGTCGTGATACTCCTCGAGCGCGGTCGGCAGCTCCTCGAGGTAGTCCCGCGCGTTCTCGATGAACTCTTCGCGGGGTTCGGGCAGATCCCAGACGACGCCGCCGAGCCGGAAGTAGTTGAACATGAGCCGCTGGCCGGTGAGATCTTCAAGGATGTTCTGGACGCGCTCGCGGTCGCGAATCGAGTACATGAAGATCGCGGTGAAGTCGCCGTAGATGTCGAGTGCGAACGTCCCCAGCGCGAGGAAGTGTGCGGCCATCCGACACAGCTCCGCACCCATCGTCCGGATGACTTGCGCGTACTCGGGTACCTCGATATCGGCCATATCTTCGGCCACGCGCGCGTACGCCCACTCGTTGAGCAGGCCGGCCGAAATGTAGTCCCAGCGGTCGGGGTACGGCATGATCTGGTACCGGTAGGTACTGTTCTGACACATCTGTTCCTCACAGCGGTGCAGGTAGCCGATGTCGGGTTCGAGGTCGACGACCTGTTCGCCGTCGAGAACGGCTTTGACGTGGAGCACGCCGTGGGTTGCGGGATGGTGCGGGCCGATGTTGAGATACATCGTCTCGCTTTCGGACGCGGCGCGCTGGTCTTCGAGCAGCGGATTTTTGTGCTCTCTGAGCGGGACGACCTGTGGCTGATCCTGATCGTACGACTGGCCAAGCGGATGGCCCTGCCACGTGTCGGGCAGGAGAATTCGTTTCAGGTTGGGGTGTTCGTCGTACTCGATGCCGACGAGGTCGTACGCCTCGCGCTCGTGCCAGTCGGCCGTCCGGAAGACGGCATTGGCCGACTGACTGACGGGGTTTTCCTTGTCGGCGGGCACGACGATCGAGACCTCTTGGGTCGGATCGTCGAACTTCTTCAGGTGGTAGATCGACTCGTAGCGATCGTCGTACTCCTGGGCGGTAACGCACGAGAGGTGGTCGAAGCCGGCGTCATCGCGAAGGCGACGCAGGCTCTCGACGACGGTGTCGGGTTTGATGACGTATCCCGGCGCGTTGAGGTGGTCGTCGCGGCCGATGACGAGTTCGTCCAGCAGCGCTTCGAGTTCTTCGGGACTCTGTTCGGTGACGCCCGCGGTTTCGGGGAGTTCGATGCTCATGGTGAATCAGCCCAGTTGTACCGCATCACGAGATCGTCGGTGTCGATTTCGGCGGCCAGCTGATCGACGATTTCGTCGCGTTCGAGGTCGCCGAACTGTTCGAGTTCGTAGGGTTTGACCACGACCGGGGCGGACTCGCCGTTGGCAATGCGCTCTTGTAACTTGGCGACGCCGTAGACGAGCGCCTCGGGTCGCGGTGGACACCCCGGAATGTGGATGTCGACGGGAATGACCTCTTCGGCCCCTTTGACGACGTTGTAGCCCTCTTGGAACGGGCCACCGGAGATCGTACACGACCCCATGCCGATGACGAACTTGGGTTCGGGCATCTGGTCGTAGACGCGTTTCATCCGCGGGGCGAACTTCGAGACGATGGTTCCGGGGATGATGATCACGTCGGCCTGTCTGGGCGACGCTCGTGGCACGCCCGCCCCGAAGCGGTCGAGGTCGTGTTTGACCGCGTAGGTGTGCATCATCTCGATGCTGCAGCAGGCAATGCCGAACTGCAGCATGAACATCGAGGAGCCCCGCACCCAGTTCATGAACTTGTCGAACTTGGTGAGAATGAACGGCGAGGAGCCGAACGCCTCGCGGAGCCGAGAGTTAAACCGGTCGTCCTGGCCCGTCAGACGCGCGTCTTGGGTGTCTGTGGTAACTCTCGATCGGTCGGTGACGAAGGGTTGTTGATTGTCGCTGCTCATGTGTTTTGTCTCTCCGTTTTCTGCGCGGTCGCGCGCAGACTTTTCGTCCACTCAACGGCGCCGATGCGCCACGCCCATACGAGACCAATGACGAGAATCCCGACGAACAGCAACATCGGGAGTAACGCCTGTGAGAGGGGAACGCCCGCTTCGAGCGCGCTGCGGTACATAACCGCCCACGGGAAGATCATCACCGTCTCGATATCGAAGACGACGAACAACAGCGCAACCATATAGTACTGGATGTTGAGCTGAATGCGCCCCGAGCCGGTCGGAATCTCACCGCTCTCGTAGGTTGTTTTCTTGCCTTGTTCGGGGACCGCCGGGCGCAGCAGTGCTGACACCACCATCATCGCGAGAGGGATGGCCACACCGACAAGCGCCAACGCCCCGATTGCTATCCATGACATTCCGGGTTCTCCGTATCGTCTGAAGCTTTGAACCCGCCCCTCATAAGCGTTGATTTTTGGGTGGGTATCTCATAGCCGACGTGGCCGACTGCTGGGGTCGGCACCGTTCGGGTTTCGCGCGTCTTGGCCGACCGAACCCCTTATTGGGTCGCTCTGTCAACCGAAACTGGGCAGAGAGAGCCCGATCCCCGTGGCAGGCGAACCTCGTTCACCGGGGGTGACCAGTCTGGTCGCCCGTCCGTGCCATGAGGAAAGTCCCCCCACCGTTCGGACAGGTGACCGGGTGTAAGCCCGGAGTGGGAGACTGCTGGCACTGAAACAGAAACGAGACCCCCCGTACCGACCGATGAGGCGCGTGCGGCTGCCATCGCGGCCGCCGGCACTCGCGGTTTCGCCGTGAGTGTGCGACCCAACCCGCAAGGGACGGAAGCTAACCCGCCGAGGGCCGCGTGGTGGGTGGTTACCATACGGTGGCCACACCACCACGATCGCTTGCGGGCTCCGCCCGCGAGCCGACGTACGGGAACGGATGGAACGGTGAATCCTCACCGGTGCAAGTCCGCGTCAGACGCCGGGTCGCCTCGGGTGACTCGTCGTCGAGGTAGTCCGAACACGACGACGGACGCTCAGCCGAATGTCGGGTCGAAACAGAAGGGGGCTTACTCCTCTCAGCCCGTTCACGCCGCCGAGCGGCAGTGTTATTGCGTTGCCGTCGGTTCTTTTGTGCCAGCCATCACTCCCCGCGTCGCTTTTGTCGAGATGAGCGACAAGTCGTGTTGTTTGTGACCGAAACGGTGTCGCCCTCGACGGAAGCCGCGTGACGCTCGACAGAAACAGCGGTTTTACTGCTCTCGCTGCCAACGTCGCCACATGCACGCATTCCGCGTCGCCTACGACGGCCGGCCGTTTTACGGCTTTCAGCGCCAGTCCAACGTGCCGACTGTCGAGGATACAATTTTTGATGCGTTGCGTGCGCTGGGTGTACTCGACAGCGACGCCGCCAAGCCACCGGGCTACGCCGCAGCGGGTCGCACCGATTCCGGTGTTTCGGCGGTCGCCCAGACTGTCGCCTTCGAGTGTCCCGACTGGCTGACGCCGCGGGCGCTCAACAGCGAACTTCCCGGGACGATCCGGGCGTGGGCACACGCTGACGTCGACGACGATTTTCATGCGACACACGATGCGGTTCGTCGCGCGTACGTCTATCATCTGTACGCGCCGCGAGCGACGGACGACCCACAACAACCATCGCCGCCATCGCTCGACGGCCGACGCGCGATCGACGACGACCGCGCGGCCGCCGCGCTCGATGCGCTCTGTGGGCTTTGCGACTTTCACAACCTCACGCCCGACTCGCAGGGAACCGAACGCGACCTCTCGGGCCGACTCGACCGCGCCGGCGACTTCCTCACGATCGAATTTGCGGCCGGCGGCTTTGCGCGCGAACTCGTCCGGCGACTCGTGTCGGTCATTCAGGCGGTCGGCACGGGCGAAAAGTCGCTCTCGTGGATCGATTCGCTGCTCGGCGACGACCCGGTCGACCCGCGGCCGTCGCCCGCGGCTCCCGAACCGCTGGTGCTGTCGGCAGTCGAGTACCCCGGTGTCGACTTCGAGCGCGACCCCGAGGCCGCCGAGCGTGGTGCGATCGCGTTCGGCGAGCGTGTGGTCGCCGCCCGGTCGATCGGTCGGGTGTCGACGGCGATCACCGAGCGACTTCGCACAGGCGAGGATCACGCCCGCGAGTGACAGCTTTTAGTCCCGCCGTCGCCGCACTCTTTGTATGAGTACGGTTCCCGAGCGATCCGCGATTCCGACCGACGACAAATGGGCGCTCGAACGCATTTTCGAGTCCGACGAAGCGTGGCAGGAACAGTTCGAAACGGTCTCAGACCGGGTTGCCGAGCTTGCGGCCTACGAAGACCGCGTCACCGAGAGCCCCGACACGCTGCTCGAACTGCTGACGCTCCGCGAGGAACTCATGCGCGAGATTTCGAAACTCAGCGTCTACGCGAACCTCCGCGCCAGCGAAGACACCCGCAACCAGACGTATCAGGCACTTTCGGGGCGCGCCCAAGCGCTCGCCTCGGAGGCCTCCAGTGCGATCTCGTATCTCGAACCCGCATTGCAGACGCTATCGGCCGACGAAATGGGCGCGTTCATCGACCGCGAACCCGCGCTGTCGACCTACGAACACTACTTCGACGATGTGCTTCGGGCGAAACCACACACCCGCTCGCCGGAAGTCGAAGCACTGCTTGCGGAGCTCGGCGAGGTCACCAGTTCGCCGAGCGAAATCTACTCCATGCTCGCCAACGCCGACCTGACGTTTCCGACCGTCACCAATCCCGACGGCGACGCGGTCGAAATCACGCAGGGAACCTTCACGAAGCTCCAGAAACACGAGTCGCGCGCGTTCCGCGAGGAGGTCTATACGGCCTTTTACGACGAGTGGGAGAGCGTCCGCAACACGGTCGGCACGTCGCTGAAAAAACAGGTTCGCAAGGACGTCAAACTCGCCCGCGCTCGCAACTACGAGACGGCGCGTGAGGCGGCGCTCGACGGCCCGAACGTGCCGGTCGCCGTCTACGACACGCTCGTCGACACCGTACACGAGAATCTCTCGCTGTTGTCTCGACACGCCGACGCCAAGGCCGACGCGCTCGGTGTCGACGAGCTCCGACCGTGGGATCTCTACATGTCGCTCACGGGCGAATCGGGGCCGACTGTCGAGTACGAGCAGGCGGTCGACTGGATCACAGCGGCAGTCGAACCGCTCGGCGAAGCGTATCAGGCGCGCATGGCCGAGGGCCTCGACAACCGCTGGGTCGATGTCTACGAGAACCGTGGCAAGCGCTCAGGGGCGTTCTCCTCTGGCACCTACGACACCCAGCCGTTCATCCTCATGAACTACCAGGACGACGTCGCCTCGCTGTACACGCTTGCACACGAGTTGGGCCACTCGATGCACTCGGAGTTGGCCCAAGAGGCCCAGCCGTGGCACGACGCGGGCTACGAGATTTTTGTCGCCGAAGTCGCCTCGACGGTTAATGAGACGTTACTCACTCACTACCTTCTCGAAACGGTCGAAAACGATGAACTCCGACTCCACGTGCTCGACGAGTATCTCGAACGGTTCCGCTCGACACTGTTCCGCCAGACGATGTTTGCGGAGTTCGAACACCAGATACACGAGCGCGCGGAGGCCGACGAGCCGCTGACGCCCGACGTGTTTGACCAACTCTACGGCGACCTGAAAGGTGACTACTACGCAACCGCCGACCTCGACGAGCACATTCGTCGCGAGTGGCAGCGGATTCCACACTTCTACTACAACTTCTACGTCTACCAGTACGCGACGGGCATTTCGGCCGCGGTCGCCATCGTCGAGCGCATCCGACAGGGTGGGGAGCTCGGCGAGCGTGCGGCAGCCGACTACCGCGAGATGCTTGCGGCCGGTGGCGGCGTCTATCCGATTGAGGCGCTCGCACTCGCCGGCATCGACATGACCACCCCCGAGCCAATCGAGTCGGCGCTCTCGGTGTACGAGACGTCTCTCGACCGGATCGACGAGCTTCGATAGTCGCACAGACTGGCCCGACCCAAAGGCCCATTTATCCCCGACGCAAAGCGGTAGCAACGAATGTCACGTAGTCCGTCGCTTCCCGACCGCCCGCGACTCGATCTGGACCCCGAAATGTCACCAGCCGAGCGACTGGCGGCGCTCAAAAAACACCACCGTCGACTGCTCTCGGTCAACGCGAAACTCGAAACCCGTCTCGGCGAGGCGACCGACGAACGCATGTCGCTGTACGAGGAGGTTCGCACGCTCAAATCCCGCAACGAGGCGCTGAAAACCGCCGCGCTCTACATTGCGAGCGTCGAGGAGTTGACCGATGACGGCACCGTCATCATCAAACAACACGGCAACAACCAGGAAGTCCTCACCGAGATCTCGCCGGAGCTCGAATCGACGCTCGAATCGGGCGACCGCGTCGCCATCGACGAATCGTTCAACGTCCAACTCGCGCTGGACGACGAAACCGACTCACGCGCCCAAGCGATGGAGGTCACCGAGTCGCCGAACGTCACCTACGCCGACATCGGCGGCATTGACGACCAGATTCAGGAGGTTCGCGAGGCCGTCGAAGACCCAATCGAGAGCCCCGAACAGTTCGCAACTGTCGGCATCGACCCGCCGTCTGGGGTGTTGCTCCACGGCCCGCCGGGAACCGGCAAAACCATGCTGGCGAAAGCGGTCGCCAACGAGTCCGATGCGACGTTCATCAAGATGACGGGCTCGGAACTCGTCCAGAAGTTCATCGGCGAGGGCGCGCGGCTCGTTCGCGATTTGTTTACGCTGGCTGCCGAGCGCGAACCCGCGGTCGTTTTTATCGACGAGATCGACGCGGTTGCCTCCCGGCGAACCGACTCGAAAACGTCGGGTGACGCCGAGGTACAGCGGACGATGATGCAGTTGCTCAGCGAGATGGACGGCTTTGACGAGCGCGGTGAGATCAGGATTATCGCCGCGACCAACCGGTTCGATATGCTCGACGAGGCGATTTTGCGTCCCGGCCGGTTCGACCGGCTCATCGAGGTTCCCACCCCCGGCGTGGAGGGTCGCAAACGGATTCTCGAGATTCACAGCCGCGATATCTCGATTGCCGACGACGTCGACTTCGACGGCTTGGCCCGCGACCTCGACGACTACAGCGGGGCCGACATCGAGAGCCTGATGACCGAGTCGGGAATGTTTGCGATTCGCGACGACCGGACGACGGTCACCCGGCGCGATATCGAGGCCGCACGCGACAAACTCGCGTCCAACGAGACGAAAGACGGTGTCGTGCGGTACCAGTACTGATCGCGTGCAACCGACGATTCGTTCGACCCGATCGGTCTCCGGTGCTGCTGCGGCCAATCCGTAACCGATTACCGCCGTGGCCCCGCTTTTTGACCAATGAGCACGATCTACGTCGCCGGCGGGGTCGGCGTCGCGCCGACCGAAATGGCGGCCTACGACGCCGCGCTTGCGGATATCAATCTCCACAACTACAATCTCGTTCGTGTGTCGTCGGTCATTCCTGCAGCGGCAACCCTCCGCGTCGTCGACGCGGCCCCGGATCTCGGCCCGGCGGGCAACCGACTCACGGTTGTCCAGAGTAAGACCGTTTCGGGGCCCGACGACGCGGTCGACGAACTTGCGGCGGCTATCGGCTGGGCGACCGGCCCCGGACCGGGGCTGTTCTACGAGGCCAGCGGCACCGACCCCGCGGCCGTTGAACAGGCGGTCGAACAGGGTCTCGATGCGGGCTGTGGGCTCCGCGACTGGGCGTTTACCGATCGCGACACGCTGGTGTCGACGACGAGGCCAGTCGAGGGGAGTTACACCGCGGTTGTCGTGCTTGCGGCGTACGGCGAGAGCGAGCCGGTTTTCTGACGTTCTTTTGCGCCGAACGCGTCGAATTCGCCACCGCCGACGGCTTTTTAGGCCTCTCTCACCAACAACGGCTGTCTTTCGTATGAATGGAAACTATCCCGGGTCTGGACGTGAGGTCGCCGCCGGTGGGATCGGTACCGCTGATATCGAACTGTCCGGGGGACAGAAACAGGCACTTCGACACGCCGTTGCCGAAATCGTCGCCGAAACCGAATCATACCTTCCCGAGGGCTATCAGGTCGGCTCCGAACTCCAGTACGCCGGCCCGACGGCGACCGTCGCGGTCAACCCACCCGCCGGCCACCCGGTCACCGCGGGCTACGAACCGGATCTCGACGATCTCGAGGCCGGACTCGATCCCGAAACACAGCGCGAGGTCGCCCAGGGACTCGCCGCCAGCGCCGTCATCCAAGTGATGAACGCCGTCGGCGACGGCATTACGCCGACCGCCCGCTAACTCGTTTTAGGCCAACTCGCGGAGCGCCGCCAGCGCGTCATCGAGATCTTTTGTCGAGGTCGCCAACGCAAAGCCGTCGACTTGGGCCAGTGCGCCCGCGTGCTCCCAGAGGTCTTCGGGTTCGATGCCGTGGAGGACGACGGCGTTCGGCGTTGGCTGGACGACGCGCATGGCGACCATCGGCCCCTCGCCGCGCGTCACGTCCGTAAACACGAGGCCGCGGTCGGTGCTCTGCCCGTAGAGTCGGTAAAACTCCTCGTTCGTGAGCCGCGTAATCGTCTGAATCGAGTTGATGACGGTGTGGCCGTTGACGTAATCGCGGGTGCCTTCGGTGATTTCGGTCGCATCGAGCGCCTCGTAAAACGCCGACAGCGAGACGGCTGTCGGATACTCGCGAAGGTCGTAGACGATGTCGCTCTCGAAGCCTGCGGACAACACCCGACCGTACTGCCGGATGCGACTCCCCCCGCGATTTTCGTCGATGGTGAGCAAGGCGGTGACCATCCGGCGGACGATGCCAATGCCGGGTGAGGAGCGTCGGCCGCTCTCGTAGTCCGAAATCACCGACGAGGAGACCTCGATCTCCGCGGCCAACTCGGTCTGTGAGACGTCGAAATCCGTTCGCCACTTTTTGAGCGTTGCGCCCGGGTCGTCGCTGAGGGTTACCTCGCCGGCGATTCGGTGGGCGAGATCCTCACGAACGGTCGTCGTCATCGACGGACTCCCGAACGGATCATGGCTGAAACAGGGAGCGTTGAACGCAAAAGACTACCGAAACCGACCTTCGACAGCTGTCGTATGTTGTGGGCTAACTGGACTTCCGGGGTGTCGTCGATGTCATTCCTTCCCACGCCACTACTGCTCTTTTCGGCCCGTATACTCTGCGGGATCGAGTCGATAGAGGTCGAACGAGAGTTCTCCGGGGTGCGCATCGTAGATCGGTATCCACGCTATGTCGATCTCGTGGAGCTGGTCGGCGGCCCGCCCGTCAAGCGTCGGTTCGGCCACGCTCGAAAGCGTCCCGCGGGCGACAACGCTTCGCCAGCCCTCGTCGCCATCGTCGGTGACGACAAACGAGGCAGACTCGCCGTCGGCGACAAACTGGCTTTTCTCGCTGTCGGGGCCGACGCTAAGCCGAAAATACAGCTCGCGATTGTCGCCATCGTAACCGTACGAAACCGGAATCGAGTACGGCTCGTCGCGCTCGGCGAACGAAATCACGCCAATCCCGACGGTCTTCAGCACGTCGTCGATTTCGGTTCGATCGAGCGCGACCGCGTTGGCGTGGGACATGGAGTCGTAGTTGTTCACGATTTCGAATGAATCTGTCGGCGGCGGTTGACACCGGGTCGCCCGCGCGGGGTCGGTGTCGGCTCCGCAACCACTAAGCGGCCGACAGTCCTTTCTCCGGTAATGGCCGACTGGACCGAACGCTACCGTCCCACAACGCTCTCGGAACTTCGGGGCAACAACAAGGCCCGCGACGCCTTTCGCGACTGGGCCCGCTCGTGGGACGACCACCGCGAGGCGGTGATTCTCCACGGTTCGCCGGGCGTCGGCAAGACGAGCGCGGCCCACGCGCTGGCGGCCGACATGGGCTGGGAGACCGTCGAGCTCAACGCGTCCGACCAGCGGACCGCCGACGTCATCGAGCAGTTTGCCGGCCGTGCGGCGATGAACGCGACACTTTCGGGCAGCGCCGCCGGCGGCGGGGCAACCGGCGACAACACGGCCAGCCGCCAGCTGGTGATTCTCGACGAGGCCGACAACATCCACGGCAACTACGACCGTGGGGGCGCCGCGGCGATCACGAAGCTCGTCAAAAACTCCGGCCAACCGATCGTCCTCATCGCCAACGAGTTCTACGATATGAGCCGTGGCCTGCGAGGCGCCTGCGAGGACATCGAGTTCCGCGACGTGTCGACACGATCGATCGTTCCTGTGCTTCGTGACCTCTGTCGTCGCGAGGGCGTCGAGTACGAACAGGCCGCGCTCGACGCGATTGCCGAGACCAACAACGGCGACCTTCGTGGCGCGGTCAAAGATCTGCAGGCGGCCGCAGAAGGGCGTGAAACGATCACCGAGCGCGACGTTGTTACCGGTGACCGCGACCGCTCGATGGGTATTTTCCCGTTTCTCGATGCGGTGCTCAAAGAGGAATCAGCCGAGGAATCGTTGCAGGCAGCCTACCGGGTTGACGAGACGCCCGACGACCTCACGAAATGGCTCGAAGACAACATGCTCGACGTGTATGAGCCACGTGAGGCCGCCCGCGCCTACGACTTTCTCGCCAACGCCGACGTCTGGTTGGGTCGCGTTCGCGCCAGCCAGAACTACCGCTACTGGCGGTATGCAACCGATAACGCCGCGGCGGGAACGGCCGCCGCACGCGACGGAACGAAAGGCGGGTGGACCCGCTACGGTCGTCCGCAGTTTTGGCCCGGCTCGAACAGCACGGCCGACGAGGTCTGTCAGCGAATCGCCGACCGCAGCGGGATGAGCATCGAAATCGCTCGTCGCGCGGTGTTGCCGTCTCTCTCGGCGATGACCCACCACTGCAAACCACGCGAGCTGACCGTGATCATGGCAGCGGCCTACGAGTTTGACGCGTCTCACGTCGCCTTCGTCACCGGCAGCGGCGAGTCGACAAAGAAGGTTCAGTCGATCGTTGCCGACGCGGCGGATCGACGCGAGCAGGCGATGGAAGCCCACTCCGGCGGCGCGTTCGTCGGGAACAGCCCAGATACTGACGAGCGCGACGACGCTGTGGGCGAGAGGGGTGACGACGATAGCGACACAGCCGCCGGCAACACGGCTCGCGACGAACGGGTCGCCTCCGGCGACGACCCGGCTGCGAGTGGTGAATCAGCTGGCACCACGACCGCCGACAGCAACGCTCGCGAGACAGAGAGTGAGGACGACGAGAATCAGGCCGGACTGAGCGACTTTTTCTGACCGCTGTTACCCCGGCTGCCGGCGGTTTGCGCTCACCTAGTCGGATTGCTGGCGACGCAGCGTTCGCACATCGGCCGCTTGGCCGGCGGTACACTGCCGCCAGAAGCCGACTGCCGCCAGAATGATCGCTACGAGATACAGCGCAGCGTGCAGTTCTCTGACTGCCGCGGTGTACACCACCAGATCCCGACCCAAGAGCATCGTTACGAACAGCAGACTGAGCGCGCTGCCAGCGAACACTTGGCCAAATCGGTCCGCCTTGCCCGCCCAGTAGACTGCCGCGAGCAGCGCAACGAAGGCGACGAGCGACAGCGTGTAGTACCACGCCTGTGCACCCGGTGAGTAGCTCAACAACGGGATGGCGCGGCTAAACAGCCCGCTTGCGAGCAGGGCACCGGCGGCGACCGCGAAGGCCAACTGGCTTCGCCCGCGCGGCGGTCGGCGGTGGTGATTTCGGAACGCACCCAGTGTCGTCACCACGAGCAGGGTGAAAATCGTGAGCGCGACAAGCAGGTGTGCGGCGTGCGTTGGTGCCTGGTATCCCCACGGAATTAGGCCGTTGATCGTCACCGTTACCGCGCCAATCGAGATCTGGAGCGGCAACAGGACGACTGCGAGGGTGGCGGCGAACTTCGTGCCTCTGTCACCGGCTTTCCAACTCCACAGCGCCGTTGCGGCGATAAAGAAGCCTGCAATCATGGCGACGACACGGTGAAACCACTCGATGAAGTCGGGGTTGATCGTCAGTGCGGGGACGATTTGATCCGAACACAGCGGCCACTGGGCTTGGCAGGCCAACCCGGAGCCGGTCGCGGAGGTGTAGACGCCGAGCGTAATGAGTGAGAGCGTTAGCGCTGTCGTGAACGCTGCAAACCGCCGAAAACTGAGCCAGTCGGGACGGTCAACCATTACGCACAACTCGGTTCGCGAGCTATTTCAACCTGTCTTCTGTGCGTTTGACGGCGAACAGCTATCGCCGTCCCCGGTGATGTTACTGCTGCTGTGGTGGTTCTTTCAGCGGTGAGACGTACTGCTTTTCCCAGTCGCGTCGCTGTGCGAGAAGCTCGCTTCCTGCTCGCGTCAACTCGTAGTAGTTCGTTCGCTCGTCGCGCGTTCCTTTTTCGACCAGTCCGTGGTCGACAAGAGCATCGAGGTTGGGGTACAGCCGTCCGTGGTTGACGGTGTCGACGTGTGTTTCCATCTCTCGACGAACCGACTGTCCGGATGGCCGGTCGGCGCCGGCGATCACGTACAGGAGGTCGCGCTGGAATCCAGTGAGTTCAAAGATCCGTGTCATACACAAGAGTGTCTGGCACAAACACATATTGTTAGATGCTGCCAAATTTTCCTGCGTCCGACGGTAGGGACGTGCTACTGTCTCCAATCTCCGATTGGTGCAACCTGTCCCGACTCACTCTGGATTGAAGTCCCCCCGATCCGTTTATTTACTATGAACCGAGTACCACCACGCGATCAACGGGCGCGCTCGCTCGATGTACGTCGCCGTCGGCTGCAAACGTATCTCGATCGTGAAAATCTCGATGCGGTCTGGTTCGCCCGGTCGAACAGTTTTGCGTGGCTCACCGGCGCGAGCAACGTGATTGACCGTGACGCGCCAATCGGCATCGCGGCGGCGGGCTACGACCGTGAGGCGGGGTTTCGGGTCGTCACCGACTCCATCGAGGCCGACCGGCTTCGCGAGGAAGCGCTTCCCTCGGCGTTCACGGTTGACGCCGACCCGTGGCACGAGCGCTCGTTGGCCGCGGCAGTCGCCGACCGCTCGCCGTCGGCCGTCGCCGCCGACTTCGCCGTGCCCGGCGCGGTTTTGTGTGATCCGACAGCTCTCCGCCAGCCGCTGACCGACGCCGACATCGAACGCTACCGGACGCTCGGCCGTGAGGTCGCAACCGCGGTCGAGTCGGTCTGTCGGTCGCTGTCGCCAACCGACACCGAACAGGTGGTCGCCGCCGACGTGCGCCGGGCGCTCGAATCACGGGCGATTGCGACACCGGTCGTGCTCGTCGGCGGCAGCGAGCGCGCCCAGCGGTACCGACATTTCACGCCGACAGCGGCGGAACTTGGAGATTACGTCCTTATTTCGGTCACTGCTGAACGCGGCGGGCTCCACGCGAGTGCGACCCGGACGGTCGCGTTCGATGATCCCGACTGGCTCACCGACCGTCATCGCGCGGCAGCGACGGTCGAGGCGACCGCGTTGTCGGCGACCCAGCGAATCAGCGCCGACGGCGGTACGGCGGCCGACGTATTTCGGGAGATTCAGGCCGCATACGACGCGGTTGGGTGGCCCGATGAGTGGACCAATCACCATCAGGGCGGTGCGGCGGGCTTTGCGGGCCGCGAGTGGATTGCGACGCCAACGCATGCGGCACCGGTCTCTGTGCCGATGGGTTATGCGTGGAATCCCACCGTCCGTGGCGCGAAAAGCGAGGGGACGGTCTGTGTCACCGCGGATCGAATCGAGCCGTTGACGATGACCGACGACTGGCCGACGATTGCTGTCACGCCGGCAGACACCGATTCGGGCAGCATCAAGCGGCCGGGAATCCTGTATCGTTGAGCGCAGCTTCGACTTTCTCGACCGTGCTAGCGGACCGGTTTCGACCGGTGTTGCCAACGCTTTACAACCGCATGTGGGGCCGTCACACCCGTGAGAAACACCGTCTCACGTGCTGTGGAGCATCGATCTCGGAGGGTTTATGTCTCTGGGACTGTTCCGTGTAGTTGCAATGGCGAAAGGAACCGTTGATTTCTTCAACGACACTGGCGGCTACGGATTTATCGACACGGACGATGCAGACGACGACGTCTTCTTCCACATGGAAGACGTTGGCGGCCCGGACCTCGAAGAGGGCCAGGACGTCGAGTTCGACATCGAACAGTCCCCGAAGGGCCCCCGAGCGGCCAACGTCGAACGCCTGTAAGGCGTTCGCCCACTGTGCAGTAACGACGCGTCGCGGCACCGACGCATCTCCGTTCTACGGATTTTCCTTGTTTCGAGCGGCAGGTTTATCCGACGAATCGAGAGACGTGGCTAAAACGTCGATTTAGTGAGGGTTCACAGCGGTCTTTATTTTCGTTGAACACCGATGTGCATTTCATGAACGGTCCGGGGAAGCACAGTCGCCGGGTTCGCAGGAAGGGTCGTCATTGCGGTGGCGACGACCGCGCGCAGTCCGAACTCCTCGGAACGATCCTGATTTTCGGGCTCTCGCTGTTGGTTATCGGTACCACACTTGCCTTCGGTGCGGTCGCCATCGGTGACCTCACCGACGAGGCCGAGGCGACAAACGTCGAAAACTCGCTGTCGCACTTTAGCTCGAAAGTCAGCCTCGTTGCGCTCGGCGACTCCGAT
>LKMS01000098.1 GCA_001563965.1 Haloferacaceae archaeon PL-Br10_E2g29
CGTCGTTGTCGGCGTGAGTAGTCAGCGTCGTTGTCGGCGTGAGTAGTCAGCGTCGTAGTCGACGTGAATTTGTCAGTTGCCCGTCCACCGCAGGAGCGCAAGCGTTCCCTCGAACAGCCCGACCATGGTCAGCGTCACGATAATCGGGGCCATGCCGGTCGGATCCGGGCTGAAGACGAAGGCGATGGCCAGAAACACACCCCAGAAGATGAGGCGCTTTGCTTCGAGCCACTCGCGCGTGACCAACCCCATCATGATCGCGAGCATGATGAACAACGGAATCTGGAACACCAGCGCCATCCACGCCATCATGATCAAAATGAGGTTGAACGTCTCCTGCAAGCCGAACGCGATGACGGCCGCCGGCTCGGTGTAGCCCGTGAAGTAACTGAAAATGAACGGCAGGATGAGGAAATGCGCAAACAGGACGCCGACTACGCCCAACACGAGACTGGTCGGCACCGCCGCAAGGTAGTAGCGCCGCTCGTTGTCGTACAGCCCGGGGGCCATGAACCGGTACGTCTGGTAGACGAACATCGGCAGGCCGACGAGCAGGCCCGCCAGCCCGGCGACTTTGAGTTTCGTCAGAATGAATTCGAGCGGGCCGTACAGTCGCGGGCGATTGAACTCGGCGCTCGGGATGTGTGAGGCCCACAGGTAGTTGATGATGTCGGCTGCAAGCGGATAGGTGATGACGGTCGCCACGCCGGCAAAGAGGAACACGATGCCGAGCCGTCGCATCATCTCCTCGATGTGGTCGGCAAGCGGCATCTCCTGGTCGGTTTCGGGCCCATCGATGAACGAGCCGCCGTCGATATCTGGCGTATCGCTCGCGCCGTCCGAGCCAACGGTCGCCCCCTCGGTGTCGAGGCCGACCTGCTCGGTGCCGCCGTCGGCAACGCGGTCGGCGTCGTTCTCGTGCCCGCGAGTGGATTCGTCGCCCGCGTCGTCGGCGCGGTTGCCGTCGTCTATCGGTTCGGTCGCGTCGTCAGCGGCCTCGGATCCAGCCGCAGCCGACGCTGTGGGCGTTGGCTGCGCTGTAGGCTCATTGCCGGACGGATCCGAATGCTCAGCCATTCAGTTACAGTAGACCGCCGCGGTGTTATAGGCCTTTTCTGATTCATCCATGCGAGCGAACCCGCTGTGCCCCCGAATGTACGCTGCTCATGCTCGAACTCGACGCCACCAGTTCGCACCTAACGTAATCAGCGAGAGAAAAAGTTGATAACGCCGAGTCGACTTCTCTGTTGTAATGTCTAGCGCGCTCGACGGCGACACCATGCAGACGTTCGGTGAGGCCGCCGACACCGTGCGAGCGATGCTTCGATCGGCCCAGAAGGATCTCCAGAAGGTTTTCATTGTTTTTTTGATCGGGTTTCTGGGCACCTTTTATGCGCTCCGCCTGGTTATCTGGGATTTCTTTCGCGGCGTCACCGAGTCCCAAATGCGTGCGGAGGTCGGCGAGAGCTTCGAAGTCATCGCCCAAACCCCCTTCGATGTCATTCTGTTGCAGGCAAAAATCGGCCTCATTATTGGTCTCTTGGTGGCACTGCCGGTGTTTCTGTACTTTTCACGCGCCGCGCTCCGAGACCGCGGCCTGTGGCCACAGACGCCGATTCCTCGCTGGAAACTCGCCATCATCGGGGCGTTCGCCGCGGTGTTGTTCGCGGGCGGGGCGGCCTACGCCTATGCCGTGTTCTTTCCCGTCATGTTCGGCTTTCTTGCGGGATTCGGCTTCGATGCCGGATTCGAACCGAGCTATTCGATCGTCATGTGGACCGAGTTCATTATTTTGCTCACGATTTCCTTCGGGTTGGCCGCCCAGATGCCGCTGCTCATCACGGGTCTCTCGTACGCCGAAATCGTCCCGTATGAGACCTTCCGCGACAAGTGGCGACACGCAATTGTCGGCATGTTCGTCTTTGGCGCGTTCTTTTCGCCGCCCGATCCGTTCACCCAGATCATGTGGGCGTTCCCGCTCATTGTTCTCTACGGTCTGAGTCTGTACCTCGCGAAAATCGTCGTCACCACGAAGCGCGGGAGCGAGCAGATCAACGTGCCGCGAACAGTCCGCGCACACTGGAATGTTCTTGCCGGCGCGTTCGTCGCGGGTATCGCGCTTGTCTACGCCTTTTATACCTATGTCGGCATCGAGCGGGCCAACTGGGTGTTCGTCACCATCCGCAGCGACTACCGCATCCTGCCCGCCGGTGAGGGCCTCGGCGTCGATCCGGCGGTCGCTATCGCGGTGTACGGAACGATCACCGGGATCGTGCTGGCGCTGGTTGCACTCGCGTTTTTCATCTACACGTCGCTCGAATCGGTCGGTCCCGATGGAAAATCGATCGCCGCCGACGCGGATGCGGATCTGGGTGATCCAACCGCGCTCGACCTCTCGACGCTCGATGCCGCCGGGATTCGTGCGGCTCCCGACGAGCCGTTCATCGCGCTCGACGAACCCGAGGCGATGGAACTTGCGAGCACGGCAATCGAGAACGACGACCCCGAAACCGCCAGAGCGATTCTCGACCGGTTCGACGACACCGAAGACGCCCGCCAAGCCGCCGCTGACGACGCGGCCGATGGTGATTCGGAGACGACCACAGACGACGAAGATACTGCCGCAGACGACGAGACGGATCCCGGACTCGGCGACCGGGCCTCCCGCGCAAGCGACTCGTTTCTTGAGGAACTGACCGACGGCGAGCGCGACACCGACGACATCGGCGGCTACTACACCGACATCATGTTCATTATCGGCACGTTGCGCTCGCGGTCGTTCCGCCTCGTGGCGACCTTCCTCATCTTCATGGCCGGCACGTTCACCTGGTTTTATCTCGGTGGACTCGGCACCGCGAGAGAGAACTTCCTCAGTCGGATGCCGCCGGAACTGGTCGACGAGGCGACGCTGTCGATCATCACGCTGCACCCGGTCGAAGCTGTCTTGTTCATCGTGAAGTTCTCGGTGCTCATCGGCGCGCTGGCGGTGTTGCCGATGATCGCGTACTACGCGTGGCCAGCGCTCCGCGAACTCGGCTTCGTCCGGGGCAACCAGAACGTGATTTTCCTCTGGACGAGCGCGCTCAGTGTGGGACTCGTCGGTGGCTTCGTCCTGGGGTATCTCTACATTGCGCCCGCCATCATCTCGTTTCTCGTTGCCGACGCGGTCGCTGCAGATATGCTCATCACCTACCGCATCAACGACTTCTTTTGGCTCATCATCTTCACGACTGCCGGTATTGGGATTCTCGCGGACATTCCCGTGTTGATGATTCTGCTCAACAAGGCCGGCCTTCCGTACGCCGCGATGCGAAACCGCTGGCGCGAGGTGACGATGGCGCTGTTGACGGTTGGCGCACTGTTGACGCCCGCCGATATTATGACGATGTTCCTCGTGACCGTCCCGCTCATGATCGCGTACGCCATCGGCCTCGCCGTGTTGTTCCTCATCACCGCTGGGGGGCGGCGTAACCTTTCGCCACCGTCGGAGTTTGTTACGTGATCGGGGTCGACGGATCGACTCGGCCGATTCTCCCCGGCCGGTGTGGCGACCGCAACCGGGAGACTCACCGACCGCGACTGACTCGAATCGTTGAAGTATATTCCCAGGATATTCGCTCACGATGGCCAAGATAAGCGTCGAAGTTCCCGATGAACTGCTCGAGGATCTCGACAGTCACGTCGGTGACGGCAAAAAGTTCGTCAACCGCAGCGAGGCAGTCCGCGCATCGATCCGCAAAACGCTCGATATGCTCGACGATATCGACAGCCGACGAGGACGACTCGATGACGAGTGAGTACGCCACGGCCCCAAGCCCGACAGATCGGCTCGCAGTCGCCCAAATCGCACTCGTCGGACTGTTCGTCACCGCGTTGGTGACCGCGCAACTCACCGCCGCAAAACTGTTGGCGCTGCCGCTGCCGGCCGCGTTGCCGTCGGTCGGTGCCGAAATCGTCCTGCCGGGGGCGGCACTCGCCTACGCGCTGACGTTTGTCGCCTCCGACTGCTATGCGGAACTCTACGGCCGGCGGGCCGCACAGGTGATGGTCAACGTCGCTTTCGTGCTCAACTTCGTCGTGCTCGCGTTGGTCTGGTCGACGATTAGCGCCCCCGCGGTCGACCCCGAGTTCGCCGCCACCTTCGAGGCCGCACTCGCGCCGAGTGCCAACATCGTGCTGGGCAGCCTGCTCGCGTATCTCGTCAGTCAGAACTGGGATGTCGAGGTGTTTCACCGGATTCGCGACTACACCGACGGACGAGCGCTCTGGCTTCGGAACATCGCCTCGACCGCGAGCAGTCAGGCGATCGACACCGTTATCTTCGTCTCGATTGCGTTCATCGTCGCGCCCGCCGTGTTCGGCATCGGTGAGCCGCTTCCGACCGCCGTCGTCGTGAGTCTCATTATCGGGCAGTATCTGTTGAAACTCGCAATTGCGTTCGCCGACACGCCCGTGGTTTACCTCGTTGTCCGCCTTGCTCGACCCTCGGGTGATGGACGGATTTCGGCTGTCGGTGCCGACTAAGGCCGCATCGCCGGTGATGCGTTGTGTTACGCCTCCTTGTCTCCGTTTGTGTTTTTTCGGACGCCGATTGTGTCCCTTATGTAGGCTCTGCTGCACCTTCGTCAAACGTCCGAACCATTTTGCGATGCGGGATCCCCGCCTCCGAAAACGGCTCGCCAACGGGCCGGTAGCCCTGTTTCCGGTAGAATTCAAGTGCTGCCTGCTGGGCGTGAAGCACACACCGTGTCGCGCCCACTGCGGCCGCGTGGTCGTGAACAGCGCCCATGAGCCAGCCGCCCCAGCCGGTATTGCGGTCGGCCGCCTGAACGGCAACCCGTTCGCACTTTGCCGTCTCGTCGTCGACCCAGCGGAGTCGTGCCGTCCCGACCGGGCGATTTCCGTCGAGTGCGAGAAAATGCGTTGCCTCCTCGTCGAGCCCGTCCCATTCGATCGAGCGGTCGACTCCCTGTTCGGTCACGAAAACGACACGACGCAGCGCAAACATCGTTGCCACCGATCCAACGTCGCCGTCGGTGCGCTGGCCACCCGCAGACATCGCGGCACGATCGATTGACTCGCCCGCTGCAGCGACCGCTTGTTCGACGAGGTCGCCATCGGGTTCGACGACGACAACGAGTCTTCGCATGGGTACAGACGAAACGCTCAGCGTACTCGAAGCTATTGATTGACGGGTGTTCTTCGGCGACAAAGGGTGTGTGGGGAAAACGGTGAGAACGGTGTGGTGGTCTGAGAGACTGCAGGCGGTGACTGTCGCCCTCAGGCGGTGCGTTCGACACGCCAGGTGGTCGCGCCCGTGTACGACCAGCGTTCGATCGAGAGGTCCTCGACGGACTCTTGCAGTTTGACGATCAACGCACCGATCTCTTTCGACGAGAGGTTGACGTCGTCGGCGATGAACTTGCTCTTGAAGTACATGTCACCGGCCTCCGCGCGTTCGCGGAGATACATGGCGAGTCGCTCCTCTTTCGAACGCGGTTCGGTCGAGTTCGGTTCGGGTTCCTCGTTGGACGCAGCAGCGTTTGAGAGCGATTCATCAGTTGAACGGGGTGGGGTGGTTGCACTCATGAGTAGGTTTGGTTGTAGCTGTGACCAACAAGCAGGGCAATCAGTTGCAGTCCGAGCAGGCCCAGAAAGACCGTCCCGGTCTGCTCGCCGATACCACTGTAGAGCAACGGCAGGTAGACCGCTGGAAGACCGATCGCGGCCCAGAAACTCAGCCAGCGAACGGAGCGGGCGAACGCAACGCGGCTCCGGCGAACCGTGTGGACTGCGCGTTCGGCACCCTCCGTGCCGTTCATTTCCATATTTGGCGTCAAGCGTTTCATCATTGTCTCACCGTCTGACTCACACAACAACACCCTCCCACATATAAACCGACGAGCGTTTGGTACTGTTCACCCGATAAAACCAGAAAAA
>LKMS01000099.1 GCA_001563965.1 Haloferacaceae archaeon PL-Br10_E2g29
CAGTGCGTATAGCCACGGTCAGCCAGCGGTTTCAGTGCGTATAGCCACGGTCAGCCAGCGGTTCGCCGTCAACCGTGAGCCCCTCCTCGGTGTCGACGACGCGGCCAATCACCGACAGCGGCGTTGGTGAGGCGGCGATAGCGCGGTCGAGGGCCGTTTCGGGAACCGTCGCGACCAACTCGAAATCCTCGCCGAAGAAGGCGGTCGCTTTCCACTGTTCGGCGGCCGTGTCAAACGCGTCGAGAACCGCGCTGTCGACGGGAACGGCCTCTCGGTCAAGGTCGATCCCACAGTCGCTGGCCACGGCCAACTGATGGAGCGACCGCGCAAGCCCGTCGCTCGAATCCATCATCGCGGTCGCCGACGTCGCAAGCGCCTGGCCCTCCGCCACCCGTGGTGTGAACCGAAACAGGTCGTTCGCGCGGTCGCAGAGTGCGTCGGCTGTCGGATCGGCTGCCGTGTCGGACGCGGGGTCGACGTCGTTCTCAGCAGCGCGGTCGGCGGCGCGTACAAACAACGTGAGGGCGGCGGCGCTTCGGCCGAACGTGCCCGTGACGACGACGCGATCGCCCAGTGTTGCACCCGACCGAAACACGGGGTCGATCACATCGCCGATCGCGGTCGTTGCCACGGTAAACTCGCTGTGCGTGTCGAGGTCGCCGCCGACGTATTCCGCATCGACCGCCGCACAGACATCGCGTGCACCCGTGACGAAGTCGGTGAGCGCCGCGGCGTCGAACGCGGTGTCGGCGTAGGCGGCGACCGCCGCAGTCGGCGTTGCACCCATCGCCGCCAGATCCGACAGCGACGCGCCAACCGACCGCCAGCCGGCGGTGTAGCGGGTTGTGCCGGCGGGAAAGTCGGTGGTCTCGTGGAGCATATCGGTCGTGATCGCGGTGCCGTCGATCACCGCGGCGTCGTCGCCGGCGTGCGCGAGCGTGTTCGAGAGGAGATCCAGCGCCGCGCGTTCATCCATTGGGTACCGTTGTGTCGGGGCAGCCAAAAAGCCTGTATGGTTGTCGCTGCGTACCGCCGGGAGCGACCCTGCTGTGCGCTCGCGCGACAGCGGCAAAACCGGCGTGCGTGACACGCCCGCATACGCCGTACGTCGGCAATACGATGGGTTTAAACACGCCAACACGGAATACGCCCCTATGGTAACTCTCTACGACGTTCCGGCCGACGAGTTCATCGAGGCGCTCGCCGACCGGCTCGACGAGCGACTTGCGGCTCCCGACTGGGTCGAGTACACAAAAACGGGCCACGACCGCGAACTGCCGCCACAACAGGACGATTTCTGGGCGGTCCGCGGCGCGAGCCTGTTCCGCAAAGTCGCCATGCGCGGCCCCGTCGGTGTCGAACGACTCGCCACCGAGTACGGCGGCACCAAGGGCGGCTCGAACCGCTATGCCGTTGCCCCCGCTCGCCACGTTGGCGGCTCGAAGAAGATCATTCGCGAGCTCCTGATCCAGCTCGAAGACGAAGGGCTCCTCCAGACCGCTCAGGGCGAAGGACGCCGAACAACCGCCGACGGCGACGCGTTCCTCGATGAGGTTGCCCTCGAGGTCTTCGAATCACTCGATCGACCGGAACTCGAACGCTACGCGTAATCCCCGTCCGAAACCGTTTTTGGGGCTGCACAACGACAGCACAGTATGAGCAACAGCCCCGACGACGACCGGCTCGAACGGCTTCGCGAGGAGAAACGAAAGAAGCTCGAAGAACGAGCGCAGGGCGGCGAGGGCAGCCAAGACGAGACACAGCAGGCGGCCAAAGAACAGGCGGAAGCCCAGAAACAGGCGTTGTTGAAACAACACTTGACCGATGGCGCACGCCAGCGGCTCAACGCCGTCCAGATGTCGAAGCCGCAGTTTGCCGAACAGGTCGAACAACAGATCGTCGCGCTCGCCCGAAGCGGCCGGCTCAACGACCGCATCACCGATGACCAGATGAAGGCGCTGCTCAAAGAGCTCCAGCCCGAATCGAAATCCTTCGACATTCAACGGCGGTAGCAATGGAGTTGGCGTTGCTGTACAGCGGGGGCAAAGACTCCTCGCTCGCCGCGCTCGTGGTCGAGCCGTTTTACGATGTGACGCTCGTGACGACCACGTTCGGGCTGACCGACGACTGGCAGCACGCACGAACCGCGGCCGACGCGCTCGGCTTTTCGTTCGAGACCGTCAATCTCGATCCGGCAGTTGCCGAGGAGGCAGTCGATCGGATGGTGAGCGACGGCTTTCCGCGAAACGGTATCCAGCGCGTTCACGACCACGCGCTCAAAACGGTTGCCGCGCTCGAGTACGACGCGGTCGCCGACGGCACCCGCCGCGACGACCGGGTGCCGACGGTGTCGCGCGCGAGCGCCCAGAGCATCGAAGATCGGTTCGGTGTCGACTACATCGCGCCGCTGTCGGGCTTTGGCCGTCACGCCGTCGACCGACTCGTCGAGTCGAGTTTCGAGGTCGAAGCCGGTCCGAGCGAGTCGGTGCCGAAAGCCGACTACGAGGGCGAGTTGCGCGCGCTGTTGGTCGAAAAATACGGCGAGGAGGCCGTTGACACGGTGTTTCCCGCACACGAACAGACCTACGTTCACGGGCGGCGATGACGCCGCTGTCGACGGACACCGCCGTCGCAACGCGGCGGTGAGCGTCACACACCAACCCATCGGCACTATCCACCACTCCCCATGTTCGACCCGCTCGTTGAACTCGCGCTCGCCGTGTTGTTCGCCGTCGGTCTGCCAGCGATGTTCGTCCTGTTCGTGCTCAAGGGCGCGATCGTCGGCAAACCGCTGCCCACGTCGGTGTTGCTACCAGGCTACATTCTGGCAACATCGCCGTCGACCACGACGATCGTGCTTGCGATTGCAGTCGCCTCGGGTGGCTACGTCTGTGGACAGCTCCTGATCTATCTGCTCGCCGCACAGTACGGGCTTGAGGCACTCCAATCGAACCGGTGGCTGTCGTTTACCGACGCGCAGATCGAGCGCGCTGACGACCTGTTTGAGCGCTACAGCGGTCCGGGCGTGTTCGTGACCAACCTGCTGCCGTACGCCGGAACGTTCATCGTGATTCCCGCGGGGCTGGCCGGCTATCCGATCGGTCGGCTCGCGGTCTACGCGCTCACCTCGACCGTGCTCAACTACGTGCTCATTGTCTGGTTCGTCGTGGGGTCGGTCGGGTTGCTGGCAGGCTGATGCTGGCCAGTGGTCGTCACCAATATAACTCGTGGGTTGCGTCGACGACGCTGATGTGCTACATCGACACCACCAGAGAACCGGCACGGAGCGCGCAACCGAACCGTTCATCACACCAGTAGTACTCAGTTCACGAAATGACCGCTGGGATCGGGTTTGCAATTGTTGCAGCCCTGATCTGGGGGGTCTACCTGTTTTATCTCAAGCGGATGTTCGTCGACTACCCGGCCTCGACGCTGACGGTGCTGATCAACGTGTTCGCGCTCATCTGGTACGGGCCGCTCGTCGGCTACTCGCTCGGTGTCGACGGCGTCACGACGGCCCTGTCGGTGTTCGAACTTGCACATCTCGGCATTCTTGCGCTGACGGCAGTCACGATTGCGGCCGCGATGGTCACCTTCCTGCGAGCGTTGGGAATCGGCGACGTCTCGTACGTCGCGCCGATCAACAAGATCGTTCCCGTGTTCGTGTTGCCGATCGAAGTGGTCGTGTTGGGCCAGTTTCTCACCCCGTTGCAGGTCGCCGGCGTCGTCGTCGCCACCATCGCGATCTACGTGGCGAACTTTCAGGGCGGTGCGCTGACCGAACCGCTCCGCCGCATCGCTCACTCGCGAGCGGCCCAACTCGCGCTCGTGAGTGCGTTCTTTTTCGCCGTGAGCGACGTGGGCAAACGGATTGCACTCCAAGAGCTCGCGATTCCGGCCACGCTGTGGGTGCCGCTGTTGCTCGGGAGCGTCGTCGTTATTCTTGCACCATTCGCGCCACGGTCGGTGCCAGCGATGAACCGACTGGAGGTGGGAAAGTTGGCCGGTGCCGGCGCGTTTGTTGCGGCTGGCGAGCACGTGACTACGCTGGCGTTCGCGTTGATTCCGGCCAGCATCGCCTCACCAATCGTGAACACGCAAGCGATTATTGCGGTCTTGCTCGGCGGACTCATTCTCAAAGAACGGTATTTCCGCATTCGGATCGTGGCGGCCGTGCTCGCGGTGATTGGCGTGACGATGATCGCCATTTAACCGGGAAGTCCGACGCGCCGACTGAACGAAACCGACGAGTCGACGCTGGTGGTGTTGACGGCGACGCCTCCCGGCGGGTTGGTGCGGCGTTGTCGACGCGGACGATCGCGTACCGTCGGCCTGAAAGGAAGACAGATATAGCCGCACTCCCAACAGAGAGCGTGTCAACGACGCTCGTTTCCGTGCGATATCCGCTGACTGCGGATAGTCATCGGACGATTCGTCGCGGCGTCGATCATCTCGAAGACGACGGCGACTCGCTGATTATTCTCCATGTCAGGCTCATTCAAAATGGCGACAAACTCACGCGGCGCGCCCTGCGCGAAGCGGTCGAACGCGAAGTCGGTACAATCCCGGCACACTACGTTGTTCGGCAGGGCTACGTGCTCGAGGAGGCAATTATCGACGAAGCCGCCAGACAGCGCGCCGTCCGCGTGATCGTCGGGAAAACCAAACGCGGGCGGATTCGGCGACGATTCGGCCAACTGCTCGGCTTGTACCCGGACCTCGAAACCGAACTGGAACGGAACCTCAGTACAACGCTCGAAGTCGTTGAGTGAATCCGAAGGCGAAACATTATACCCACACTAGCATCTGTAAGGTGTAATGAATACGGCTGTGGTTGACTCGCTCATGGCACTCCCAACGGCGATTCAGATCGCCGCGATTCTCGTGGTTTCGATCATCGCCGCGAAGGTGATCAATGAACTGGGGTCGGTAGCGATTCAGCGGGCGGGACGGTTCGGAAGCCATGAGTACGACCGCTTGCTAATCGAAGAGATCCACGTACCGCTGTACGTGTCGGTGTTTCTCGCCGGTGTGTATCTGAGCGTACAACTTATTCCGGATTTCGTGGTGCAGTTCTACATCGAGTCGGCGGCCGTTACGATTATTATCGTCGTGTGGACCTCGGCGGTTATCCGCCTTGGAACCCGGCTCATCGGCGCTACCAACGACAGACCGGCCGGTCGGAATATCACGCCGATTTTCAAAAATCTATTCACGTTTTTCGTCATCTTGGGCAGTTTCTTTCTGCTCTTGAGCGTCTGGACGATCGACATCACACCCTTGCTCGCCTCGGCAGGAATCATCGGGATTATTCTCGGGATTGCCGCCCGTGACTCGCTCGGGAACTTTTTTGGCGGCCTTTCGCTGTATCTCGACAAAACGTACAAAATCGGCGATATGATCCAGTTGGGAACGGGCGAGCGCGGAACCGTACTCGATATGAGCATTCGAAGCACGACGATTTTGACCCGGGACAACATCGCAGTGACGATTCCAAATGCCGAAATGAACTCGACACAGATAATCAACGAGTCAGCGCCGGTTCGGCGGCGACGAGTTCGTCTCGATGTGGGTGTTGCCTACGGATCGGATCTCGAAACGGTCAAAGAAGCGTTGCTTGCGGCGGCAGCAGCAGAGGAAACAATCGTGCTCGATGCGCCGTCGCCGGCGGTCAGATTTCGGGAGTTCGCCGATTCCGCCATCGTCGCCCAACTACAGGTGCACATCGAACACCCCTCCCTGCGCGGGCGAACGCGACATCGACTCATCGAGCGGATCGACCAACAGTTCCGCGAGAACGACATCAAAATCCCGTTTCCGCAGCGCGAACTGTCGTTCTATGAGTCCGAAAATACGGTTCGCGTCGACCACGTTGATCCCGTCCAAGTGCCCGACGATGGTGTCGACCAGGTGCCCGACGATGGTGTC
>LKMS01000100.1 GCA_001563965.1 Haloferacaceae archaeon PL-Br10_E2g29
CTGCTGGCACCCGACGAAGAGCAGGCCGCCGGCGTGCTCGACCGACTCAACGAGCCGAACGAGGCCAGCGCCCAGACGCGCTACGTAATGGTGGACTGGGAGATGGTCAACCCGAACGCGAAGTTCGGCGCACCTGTGGTCTGGTATGACGAGGAGAATCTTGAACGCGAGGACTTCCTCGAAACCGCCTATCCGGTGATCGAGACGCCCGAGGGCGAGCAGTTCGGCCAGCCGATCCAGATTCGCTCCCAGCGCTACTACGACAGCCAGATGGTTCGGCTCTACGAGTACCACGGCAGCGCGGCCGACCCCGATCCGGTTGTCGTCGAGACCGAACCCCGAACGGTGGAGGCACAGGGCCAAGAAATTGAAATTCAGGCGCTGACGACCGAGACGTTCGATTCGATCGAAGAGGCAGAAGCCTACGTTGAAGAGAACCCCGGCGCACAGCTTGGCGGTGTCGGTGCCAACCCGACCGAACGAGTCGAAGCGCTCGAACACTACCGCCTTGCCAAAACGAGCGAGGCCTCCGCGGCGGCCTCCGGACAGTACGTCCAGACGCTGCAAGCGACCAGTCAGGCAACCGAACTCGAACCCGAGCAGTTGCTCCAGACCTCGCCAAACTGGGTGAAGACGTTCGAACGTGTGCCGGGTGCAACCATCGAGGGCTCGGGTGCGCCCGCTGACAGCGAGGTTCGAGCGACCGTCGAAATGCAGACGGGAGCCGGTGAAGGATTCACGTACACGCAGTACGCCGACACCGACGAAGACGGAACCTTCGAGATGACGGTGCCGTACTCGACGACCGGCTACGACGACTTCGGGCCTGAAAACGGCTACACGGATGTCGATGTCGAAGCGGCCGGCCCATACACGATCGTCAGTGAGGGCGACGACCCGGTCGTCGGCTCCGCCGATGTTGATGAAGCCCAAGTCGTTGGCGAGGACGAAGCTCCCGTGACTGTTGAACTCGAAGAGGGAGCAGTCGACGTACCGGATGAAGAGGAAGACCCTGAACTCGATGGGGGAACACCACAGGATGACGAACCCGTGGAAGCTGACGGTGACGGCGATATACAGGGCTGAGAGATCAGTCAGTCGGGAGCGAAACCACCGTATTTTCAGTCGCACACCCGCCTAACAGGCAGATAAACACCAGCCACCCCATGCGTCCGAGCAACCACCCAAAACCCGAACGCCCAAACCGCGCGGCCGCGTCGGTCTTTCTATGTCAACCAGCCGTGATCTCATTGGCATCTATCTTCGCGGCTTAGCAATGGGCGCGGCCGACGCCGTTCCCGGCGTTTCGGGCGGCACAATCGCGTTAATCACGGGAATCTACGAACGACTCATCAGCGCACTCACCGCGATCGAACCACGTCGGGTTCGCGATGTTCTCGCTGGCGTTCGTCCGGAGGGTCGCCCGGCAGCACTCGGGGCACTCCGCGCGATGGATATCGGCTTTCTGCTCGCGCTTGGCGCGGGGATTCTCACTGCCGTCATCACCGTGCTTCGACTCATCAGTACGTTGTTGGCGACCAATCCGGTCGAAACGTATGGCTTCTTTTTCGGGCTCATCGGCGCGTCTGCGGCCGTCCTCTTTACCGAGGTTTCGTTGGCGACCCGTCGCCGACAGGCTGTTGCCGTCGCGGGTGTCGTCCTTGCGTTCGTTGCCTCCGGCTTTGGGGCGACAACGCTCGGGTCAAGTTTTCCGCTCATTTTCGTCGCCGGCGCGGTCGCGATCAGCGCAATGGTGTTGCCCGGCGTCTCGGGGTCGTTGTTGCTGCTCATGCTCGGCCAGTACGACTCGATGGCAACGGCGCTTCGACGGTTCACCGACGGTGTCGGGAGCCTGCTTGCGGGCAACGGCAGCGATGAACTCGTTGCGGCCGCCCCGCCGGTCGTCGTCTTTCTCGCGGGCGCGGTCGTCGGCCTGTTCAGCGTTGCCCACGCGGTGCGATGGGCGCTCGCACGGTACCGCGAGGCGACGCTCGTGTTTCTGGTGAGTCTGATCGTCGGCGCGCTCAGAGCGCCCGTGGCGCAAGCAGAACTTGCGCTCGTCGAACGGGGAGCCACGTGGAGCGTTGAAACCACCGGGCTGTTCGGACTCGCCGCAGTTGGGGGCGCGGTGGCTGTCCTCATCGTCGACCGACTGGCCGGCGGCATCGAAACGACGCGCTCGACGTCATAGACGGCGTGCGTCAAACAAGACGAAGCCAGCACGCTTGCAGCGGGGCAGTACGCACAGAGCAGTCTCCGAAAAGCAACAGAGAACGCCGCTGGAGGGCCGATGTTCACTCCCGCGGAACAGAAATGTTATGCATCGACCCGTCACAGGAGCGACAGCGGTGGAGTCGGCTGGTGCTCGTCTCGCGGGCACCACATTGCACACACTCGTAGTACCCCATCTCGGGCGTGTAGGGATCGATATCAGCGTGATTCGGAGACATGGACGAAACTGTGGTTCGGATAAGATAAATCTATTGGATATACGACCCCGATATTCGTTACTCTATCAGAATAACTAGCGTAGAAGAAATATTTAGCGCATGAAACTGTTCATTCGCCCATATACGGTTGGCAGCAACGAGCGAGCGAACGAGCACGGGCACTCAGACACATTTAATTCGCTCGCTCACCCTCTCTCAACTATGCCTGTCACGTTGCGTCAACCCACGGTTCGCCGGTGCGAGCGGTGCAACCGGAAGGAACACTGGAATGAAACCACCGAATCGTGGTGTATTGCCGATGAGTCCCCCGGCAGCATCTACTGCCTCCACGAGTGGGACATCAACGGCACGTTTGTACCCTTCGAGTCGTAGATGAATCTCTAGAGCGACGCCAACACCGAGTGAGTGCCGTCGAAGTACGCCTTGTCGACAACGTGGTCGGCAGCCGCTTGGGCGCGGCCGTCGGCGTTGGCGACGGCGTAGCTTGTGCCCGCGGTCTCGAACAGTGAGACGTCGTTTTCGCTGTCGCCGACGGCGACGAAATCCGTCGGTGACAACCCCAGAATCTCGCTGACGGCTGTGAGCCCGTTTCCTTTCTCGACTCCCGGTGTTTTGAGATGCAGCGCATAGCCGGTGTCGACGACCTCGAGGTCGAACTCGGCGGCAACATCGTCGAGGAGGTCGCGGTCAGCGTCGATGTGCGCCGCAAGTTCGGTCTCACGCCACCGGTTGGTGGTGTCGGTCGCTCCCCAGCCAAGGTCGCCGCCGCGCGATCGAAACGCGTCGATGGCCGCCTCCGCGCGCTCACGGTCGCCCTGAAACGAGAGCTGATCGTCCGCACAGATGACGCCGCCGTTTTCGGCGATCACCCGCTCGGGAATGCCGACGAAATGACACAGCGCAATCGGATACGGAAACGATTTCCCGGTCGCGATCACGACCGGCGCGTCCCAGTCGGGAAGCACGTCAAACACACGCGGGTCAAGCTGGTGATCGGGGGTCGTCAACGTGCCGTCGATGTCGAGCGCGAGCGGCCGAGCCATAACCCGACTCCGGTCGCAGGATGCTAAAGTCTCTCGGGGCACACAGCACAGCAGTGAGCGTGTGAAGCACGCGATGGATCTGAGCGCGCAGCGGCCAGTGACTGGTTTTGCCTCCGTGAGTTGTCTAGAATCGTACCTCGGAGGTGGAAACTGCTACACTGTGATGGGGCGTTCCCGCGAACGCTTTTCGATGAGCCAAGAGACGGTTGGAGCAGTGCCCGTGGCTTTCATCTCCTACTGTGTGGATCCGGGCCAGCCTCAGTCGCTGGCCACCGCCGTCGGGCGCTCCTGATAAATACGCTTACTGTAGAGAAATCCGAGACAAACCAGGCTCAACGAAGATCCGAGCGCGAGATAGGTGAAGCTTGCTTGGATACCGATCGTGTCCGCAAGATAGCCGATAACCACGGGAAACACCGATCCACCGACCATGACGAAAGTAAAGATATAGCCAAACGCTCGGCCCTCGAACTCAGGCGGCGTAATATCACTAATAAGTGCGTCTCGAGCCGGGTAGAGTCCGAAAATACAGCCCCCGAGTGCAACGAATATCAGCAACAGTGTTGCCGGCGTCAGTGTCATAAATGCGAGTATGTACAGACAAACACTCGAAATACTCACGAGGATGGCCAAGACGGTTCGGTGGTCATAGACGTCAGCGAGCCCACCGACGAGGAGCTGTGCGACTGCCCCACTGAGCAGCATTGCGGCAAAGTAGAAGTTTGCAACCGATGTGGGCTCGATACTGACTCCTGCAATCGAGAACGAGTAGGCGTAGACGTCGCTGACGAACACCGGTGTGAAGGTCATCAACCCGTTTCCGGCGAACAGAATAAGAAAGAAAAACAAGACAACTGCGATCAGGGGGAACAGAACCAACTGTGGATTCGCGAAGAGATCAGTCGCGGTCGCCGAGCCGGATTCGTGCTGTTCGTTGAGGACGGCTGGCCGCGTCTCGAACGTTCCCTCTCGCAAGACAACAAACAGCCCAATCGCATAGAGGAGTCCAAACGCACTAATCCCGAGAAGAATGTGTTCCCATGTCAAGATGAGAATACCAATCCCGACCAGCACCGGTCCGGCCATGTCACCGATTTTGGCCGCACTGGCCCACATTCCTAGCACTTTTCCCTTGTTTGTATACGAAATATTCTCCGAAATGAGTGGATAGCCGACCGGGTGGATACCGCTGAATCCGAGGCCCGAAATACACATCCCGAGAACCATTATCTGATAGTACCCCGTAAACATGTACTCAAAAAGGGTGACCGAGGGGAGGGCCGATCCCAGTCCTGGAGCGAGCGCAAACAGGAGATATCCCAAAGACATGAGGACGATAGACGGGATTAGCAGGTACTGTCTGTCGACACGGTCTGAGAGGACGCCCATCGGCGCTTGCCCAATTCCACCCATAAACATGTAGACACTCACGAGCAAGCCGAGTTGCCACAGTGGTGTGTCAAGCCCAAGCACGAGGATCGGAATAATCGCTGGCAGCAGTCGGTTAAACAGGTGTTGCATCCCGTGAACGGACGAGATTAACACGGCAAAAAGCCACTCTCTGTGCGTAAGTCGAAACGGGATACGCATTGACCAGCTGTTGTCGGTGGCTCATCTTGATGGTATCTATTTTCAGGGGTCAGTATCCGACTACCGAAATGAGAACGGTCTGAAAGACCAGTAACGGTATATGTTGCTCGAACAGACACACCGGTCAGCAGGAGCCCTGATGAAAAAGAGACTGGGTCCCGGTGTTAGGTCGCCGACCGCTTGTTGTCGACCCACCGTTTGACGAACGGCCCAAAGAGGATCAAAAAGATCGTAAGCGTCAGAAACGGTGCGAGCAGACGTTGTCCGGGGTCGATGAAGATCGAGTACGAACCAACAATTGGAAAGTCAGAGCTACCGAGCAGGAGCGACCGCCAGAAGTTGTCCTCAGCAATGTCTCCGAGGACGACGCCGAGTACGAACGCGATAATCGAGTAGTTGTACTTGACCATATAGAAGCCAATAATCCCGAACAGCACCAGTGACAGTACATCAATAATTCTGAAATCAAGCACCCAGGTTCCAAGGAACGAGAGGACGATGACAAACGGAATAATGTAGTCCGTATCAATCTTGGTGAGCAACCCGAGTTTAGTCACCATCGTGAGTCCGAAGATGAGGATGATGATGTTGCCGACGAGCAACGCCAACAACATGATGTACGTCGTCTGCAGTTCACCACTCGCTTCGAACATCCCCCGTCCGGGGTTGATTCCGTGCATCAGCAGCCCACCGATGAGGATCGCTGTCGAGGAACTACCCGGAATACCAAACGCGATCGCCGGAACAATCGAGCCAGCGACCGTGCCGTTATTCGACGCTTCAGAAGCGATAACACCCTCTTCGTTCCCCTCACCGAACGTCTC
>LKMS01000101.1 GCA_001563965.1 Haloferacaceae archaeon PL-Br10_E2g29
AGCGCGCTCTGGCTGGTCGCCGCGCTGACCCTGTTTGTCATTTCGGCGACCGTGTCGTCGGCGCTTCACGCCGCCCTGTTTGTTTTTGTCGGCCTCCTCATGGCCGGATTGGCCGTGCTGTTCGCGTTGGTCGGGCTGTCGTGGTCGATCCTCGGTTCGACCGTCGAATCGGCCCGACGCGCCGTCCAAACACGATCGCAATCGATCGTCCAGTGGGCCGACAGCAATGCCGACGACGTTGCCCTAGCGCGCCTGCTCAGTCGGTCGGCGCTGCTCGCCAAACTCGATGGGCGGACGCCCGAACAACGGGTCGCCGACCGCGTGAGCGACATCCACCAGCGGTACGTCGCTGGCGAACTGGGCGAGGCCGCTTTTGAGGCCGAGTTGGCTGCGGTTTTTGACGAACTGGGAGCACAAGAGGCACAGCGTAACCGAGATGCACAACTGAGACGAGATGTGCTGAATGGCCGAACAACACGAGACGAGTCCGGCGACATCGACACGGCGTCGAAACCACCGTCCGCGTCGGATGAGTCCGGCAGTGTCGACCCCGCCGCGGTCGACCCCGACACCGTGTTTGAGGAACTGCGCTGAGTTCATTGGCAGGCTACCGCTCGGCGAGCGACCGAAACTCGTCCCACGACGGGTCGGCGGCGGGGCCGACGATCCGCATCGGCAGCCCCCGACGGTCGCGCGGCGGCTCGGGTGGCACCGACGACAACGGATTGATTCCAGCCGCGACCAACGCTAACGCGTCGACGACGTCGTCGCGAGCGACGGTTTTGCGGTAGTGCGCCGCGAGCGCCCCGGTATAACAGCGTTGCCAGTCGAAGGCGTCGGTCGGCTGATCTCCGTCAGCAAACGCCGAGTCGACATCAGCAAACGCCCGGTCAAGCACACCAAACCGGGCGGCCCGACCAGGCGCAGAAGATTTCGGCTGGGCGATCGGATAGCCGTTGTTGAGCCGGGCAAAACAGTACTCGGGGTGGCTCTCGTACACCGCGGTCGGTGGCGGTTGCGACCGAAGCACCCGATCCATTTCGGCGATTTTGTCCGTGATGTTCCACGCCTGTTTCGAGAGTCCGACGCCGAGACGTTCGCGCTGGAGGTCGTTGGCGCGGTCATAGCGTGCCTCGTCGCCAACGCGTTCGCGGTACTCGGCGACGGCCCGACAGGGCGTTGGAAACACGGAGCGGCCACGCACGCCGAGTCGCCGCCGAACCACGTCGTCACAGCGGCGCGATCCGTCGTCAGCGAGTCCGATGGGAATGTCAACCAGCAGCCGGTCGGCAGCAGCGTGCTCGACAAAAACAGCGGGTAGATCGACGTAGCAGTCGCTTTCGAGCGAGGCGTCACCAGTTGTCCAGACCGCGAACCAGCCGCCCGCACAGCCGTCGAGACCGACGACGTAGTCGGCGGGCTGTTGGGGTTCTTCGGACGCGTCGACCGACGAGTAGGCCGTCATACGTGTTGTTGGAACCGGTTGGTGAAATCTCTGGCTGGCGAACGACTATACGCCGTGACCGAGTACCCCGGCCAATGACGCACCGACACGGGCCGCCAACCGCGTTTGGCTCGCCGTATCGCCTACTTTCGACGGCCGTCACGCCGCGGCCAATCGCGTGGGTGTCGACGACGAGCGCCGACGGCGTCGACAACCTCGCGCCGTACAGTTTCTTCACGGTTGCCGCCATCGACCCGCCGGTCGTGCTCTTTGCCCCGGTTGGCCGCGACCCGCTCAAGGATACCCCGCGAAACGCGCTCGCGAGCGGCGAGTTCGTCGTCAACGTCGTGACTCGTGAGCTAGTTGAATCAATGAACGCGACGAGTGCGACGCTGCCGACCGGCGAGAGCGAGTTCGACCACGTCGGCATCGAGCGCGCGCCGAGCGAGCGGGTCGACCCACCCCGCGTTGCCGACGCAAAAATCGCGCTCGAATGCGAACTGTACGACTCGATCGAGGTCGGCAACAGCCTACTGGTGTTGGGCGAAGTCGTCCACGTCCACGTTGACGATGCGGTGCTGACTGACGGCACCGTCGACATCGACGCACTCGACACGATTGGACGGCTGTCGGGCAGCCAGTACGCAACAACGGGCGAGCGGTTCGCGATCGATCGACCCTCGTAAGCGCCTTCTCGATCCGGTTTCGTCGCTGATTTCGGTTGTGTGCCGAGCGGTATGGGTGCTCTGTGGTGGAGGCCGCCACACGAAGACCAAACGATGAGGGTTTATTTTCGGTCGGTCTTACACCAATACATGAAGATTCTCGACCGCGCCGCGGCCGGCGACACATACGTTGCCATCGTCGGCGGGATGCACGGCGATGAGCCCGCAGGGTGGCGGATTGTAAACCGGATTGCCGACGAACTTCCCGCGTACGACGCCGACGAAGGCGAGGGACGAATTCGACTGATCATCGCCAACGAGCCCGCTATCGAGGCCGAAACGCGCTACACCGAAACCGACCTCAACCGGGCGTTTCCCGGCGACACAGCCAGCGACGCCTACGAGGATCGGCTCGCGGTCGACCTCGCCGAGGCGGTCGCCGGTGCCGACGCAGTGCTCGCCATTCACACCTCCCACAGCGCACCCCCACCGTTTGCCATCTACAGCGAATTGACCCCGTCGGTGCGGCGGTCGGTCGCGGGCATGCCCGTCGACTACGTGCTCGATGCGAGCGGTCTTCGGGGAACGACGTTCGATTCGACCGTTCCCCACACCGTCTCGATCGAGGTCGGTCGCCAGGGCAGCGAGGAAGCGGTCGACTTCGGCTACACGGCGGTTCGGGCGTTTTTGCGCGCCCACGGGTCGCTCGCCGACCAGCCGCCAACGTTCAGCGAGACGACCATCGTGAAGGGACTCGAAGAGGTGCCGAAAGGCGGCGGCGACCCGCAGGTCAACTACGCGAATTTCGAGGAGATCCCGAGCGGTGCGGTGTTCGCCAGCGACGACGTCTACACGCATCGCGTCGACGAAAGCGGCCTCGTCCCGGTGCTCGCGAGCGAGGAGGGCTACGAGAATCTGTTTGGGCTCTACGGCCGGATTGCGGGCACGCTCGAACCGCCGGCCGATTCGGCGGCCGTCGTCGACGACGACTGAGTTTTCGAATCACGAACGGATAAAACGGGCTGTTGCGGCGTCGACGCCGACGAGGTGTCAGTCCGACGTGCTGGCGAACTCCGGCGGCGCGGCCATTCCGACCTCGCCCGACAGATCACGCTGTGGGAACGGAATGGTGATGTCCTCGCGGTCGAAGCGTTGCTTGACGCGTTTGACGTACTCCGCACGGGTTCGCACGAAATCCGAACGCCGGGGCTGTGCAATCCAGACACGCGCCTGCAAACCGACGTGTGAGTCACCGAGTTCGGTGAGTCGAACCGACGGCCCCGGCTCTGCGAGAATCTCCGAATGGGCCTCGGCCTCCTCGATGATGATGTCAGTCGCGTTGTCGATGTTGTCCTCGTAGCTGATTCCGAACGTGAATTTGAGCCGAAGTTTGTCGCCGTCGACCGGGTTTTTGACGACGCCGTCGGTCAGCTGGGAGTTCGGCACGGTCAGCAACTCGTTGTCGAACGTCCGCACGCGCGTCACGCGGAAACTGATGTCTTCGACAATGCCCGAGTTGTCGCCCCACTCGATCCAGTCGCCGATTTTGAACGGCTTGTCGGTGAAAATGAAGATGCCCGACACGAAGTTCTTGATGACGTCTTGGAGGGCAAAGCCGATCGCCAACGTGGCGGCCGCACCAATCGTCGCCAACGAGGTCAGGAAGTTGCCGAAGCCGGCCACCCCAAAAGCGATCGAGAGCGCAACAAACACGATGACGATGTTGAAAATCTTTTTCAGTGGGCGAACGGCGTGTGTTTCGAGCCCGCGGGCGGTCAACAGCCGGTCGAAAAGCGGGAGGACGACCAGTTTGGCGGCGAAGTAGATGAGAAAGAAGGCGACAATGAACGTTAACGCCGCGCCGACCGCGTCGGCAGCGGGCACTCCCGCATTGGCGAGAATGTCGCCAAGGGTAGTTCCCGTTGCGGGCGCGTCGACGGTTGCGACAGGTGGCAGACTCATACAAACACCGCCGTGTTGCCGCGTGTTTCGACGACCGCTGCGTTCACCTGCTCGGCCAGTTCGTCGGCCAATTCGGCGACGTCATCGGTGCCGCGAGCCGAGCGAAGAAACTTGACTTTGATCAGTTTCCGGTCGTCCAACTGGTCGGCGAGTTCGTCGGCGACCGCGTCGATCCCGCTTTTGCCGACCCAGACCGTCACCGAAAGGTCGTGGGCTTCCTTGCGAAGTTGCTGTCGATCCATGTATTGGCGGTGGGTATGTGGCCGTTTCAACCTTTAGGTACCGCGCGACACGCCTCGACTGGGGCTGACTTCGGTATTCTGATACTCCCCCGGCGGCACGCCTTTGTATGGACGTTCACGTTTCGGCTTCGACTGTCGGCGGCACCACGCGCGCGCCGCCATCGAAAAGCTACACGCACCGGGCGATTCTCGCGGCGGGCTACAGCGACGGGGCGACCGTCTACGACCCGCTCGACAGCGCCGATCCGCGGGCAACCCAGCGCGCCGTCGAGCGATTCGGTGGATCGGTCACGCCTGTTGGGGACAACGCACTCGAAATCGACGGCTTCGACGGCACGCCCACGGTTCCCGATCGCGTTATCGACTGTGCAAACAGCGGGACGACGATGCGGCTTGTCACCGCGACCGCCGCGCTCGCCGACGGACTCACCGTGCTGACCGGTGACGACTCGTTGCGCTCGCGCCCGCAAGGGCCGCTGCTCGACGCGCTCAACACACTCGGCGTTCGCGCCGAGAGCACCCGTCGGAACGGACAGGCCCCGCTCGTGATCGAGGGGCCGCTGTCGGGCGGATCGGTGTCGATTCCGGGTGATGTCTCCTCGCAGTACATTTCGGCGTTGCTCATGGCCGGCGCGGTTACCGACGAGGGCATCGAACTCGACCTCACGACCGAGTTGAAATCCGCGCCATACGTCGACATCACGCTCGAAGTGCTCGACGACTTCGGTGTCGACGCCAAGCCACTGGGCGCGACCGGCACGGGCGGCGTTCGATCGGCCGGCGCGGAGGGGTTCGTCGTCGAGGGCGGCCAGCAGTACGACCCACGCGACGGCGAGTACCACGTTCCCGGCGACTTCTCGTCGATGTCGTATCTGCTCGCGGCGGGCGCGGTTGCGGCCGATGAGGGGGATGCGATCGTTGTCGAGGGAGCCCAGCCGAGCGCGCAGGGCGATAGCGCCATCGTCGGGATTTTGGACGAAATGGGCGCCGACATCGAGTGGGACACATCGGCCGGTCGGATTACGATCCGCCGCAGCGACCTCACCGGCACGACCGTCGACGTTGGCGACACGCCCGATCTGTTGCCGACGATTGCGACGCTCGGCGCGGTCGCCGACGGCGACACCGTCATCGAGAACTGTGAACACGTTCGGTACAAGGAGACCGATCGGGTGAGCGCGATGGCGACCGAGCTGGCGAAACTGGGCGTCTCGGTCACCGAGGAACACAACGTACTCACGATCCACGGGAGCGACTCGGCGCTCGCGGGTGGCGTTGTCGACGGCTATCACGACCACCGGATCATCATGTCGCTCGTCGTCGCCGGCTTCGCGGCCGATGGAACAACGACCGTTCGCGGCGCCGAACACGTCGACGTGTCGTTCCCGAACTTCTTCGAGACGATGACGGCACTCGGTGGGGCTATCGAACAAGAGGAGTAGCGTTGTTTCGAGCAAGGTGCGTCCCGTTCGCCAGGAGGCCGTCGGTTCGTGGCCGCCGGTCGGACTGCAAGCTTCAAATGCGCGGGGGTCTCA
>LKMS01000102.1 GCA_001563965.1 Haloferacaceae archaeon PL-Br10_E2g29
ACTGAAACACTAGCTATGAGTGCAGAAGAACCAGAAGACGGCTTGACGGAGGAGGAAGAAGAGAACCTCCGCTACTTCGTCCGGATTGGTCAAACCGACCTTGACGGCACGAAGAGCGTCGAGCGCAGTCTCACCGACATGAACGGCATCGGCCAGCGCACCGCCCGCATCGTCGCGGACGCCGCCGAGGTCGACCGAACCGCAACCTTCGGCCTGCTCGACGAGAGCGACATCGACAGCGTCGTCGACGTCGTCGAAAACATCGAAGATCACGTCCCCGAGTGGATGGTCAACCGGCAACATGACTTCTACACCGGGGAGTTCACCCACATCGTGGGCACCGATCTCTCCCAGCAGCGCCGACAGGATATCAACCGCATGCAGATGATCAACTCCTACAGAGGCGTTCGACACAAGCGCGGACAGAAAGTTCGCGGCCAACGCACCAAGTCCACCGGCCGAACCGAGGGGACGATCGGTGTCAACGTTGAACGGATCAAAGAAGAACAGGCGGCCGAAGCCGCAGGTGACGACGAATGACCACCGGCAAAAACACCAAAGGCTACGAAACGCCCAACCATCCGTACCAGGGCGAACGCATCGCCGAGGAGAGCGGACTGCTCGGCCGCTACGGCCTGAAAAACAAAGAAGAGCTCTGGCGCGCCCAGTCCGAGCTTCGCTCGATCCGCCGTGAAGCGCGACGGCTCATCGGCGAGGCACAGGGTGACGTCGAGGAAGCCGAAGCCGCGGGTTCCGAGTTTCTGACCCGGCTTCGTCGCTACGGCATTCTCGACGACAACGACAAGATCAGCGACGTGCTGTCGCTGGCCGAGACCGACATTCTCGAGCGACGACTCCAGACGGTCGTCTACCGCAAGGGACTGGCCAGCACGCCACAGCAGGCACGGCAGTTCATCACCCACGGCCACATCACGATCGATGGCGCACGTGCCAAAGCGCCGTCGCGAAAAATCGAAGCCGGCGAGGAGGCACTCGTCGCCTACGACGAACGCAGCCCGCTTGCTGACGACCTTCACCCCGCCCGCGCGGAGGCACAGGAGTAACCCATGAGCGAATCACAAGAAGACACGTGGGGTATTGCCCACATCTACTCGTCGTTCAACAACACGCTGATCACGATCACCGACCAGACGGGCGCAGAAACCATCGCCAAGTCCTCCGGTGGAACCGTGGTCAAGCAGAACCGCGATGAGGCGTCGCCGTACGCCGCCATGCAGATGGCGGAAGTCGTCGCCGAGGAGGTCAAAGCAGCCGGCCTCGACGGCCTGCACATTCGCGTTCGTGGCCCCGGCGGCAACGACAACAAGTCGCCCGGCCCCGGTGCACAGGCAACCATCCGCGCACTCGCGCGTGCCGGCATCGAGATTGGCCGTATCGAGGACGTCACGCCGATCCCACACGACGGGACTCGCGCGCCGAAAAACAAGCGAATCTAACCAGCTATGACAGGCCAATTTGACGTTGAGTTCATCGAACGCGACGACCGAAGCGCCCGCTTTGTCGTTCGCGGTCTCACGCCGGCGCTCGCCAACGGGATTCGCCGGGCGATGATCGCCGACGTGCCGACGTTCTCGATCGACACCGTCCGGTTCGTCGAGAACACGTCGGTGATGTTCGACGAGATGATCGCGCTTCGACTCGGGCTGATTCCGTTGACGACGCCGCTCGACGACTTCGAGATCGGCGACTCCGTCACGGTCGCACTCGATGTCGAGGGGCCCGAAACGGCGTACTCCGGCGACATCCGGTCGGCCGACGACCTCGTTGTCCCGGCCGACGAGAACGTGCCGATTATCGAACTCAAAGACGGCCAGCGACTGGAGTTCGAAGCCGACGCAGTACTCGACCGCGGCAAGGAACACGCGAAACACCAAGGTGGTGTCTCCGTTGGCTTCCGTCACCTCCAGTCGGTGACCGTTGGCGACGATCTCGGCGAGTTTGACGAACAGGAACCGCAGATTCTCCGTGGCGCGATCGAAACTGCTGACGGCGTTGTCCTCACCAGCGAGTTCGGCCACGACCTCACCGAGCGGTACCCCGGCAAGGAGCTAACCGTCGACGACGTGCCGGGCGCGTACGTGTTCCACGTCGAGACCGACGGCTCGTTTGGGGCGGAAGAACTGGTGCTTCGCGCCGTCGAAACGCTCGGCGCTCGCGCGGACGAACTACACGACGCAGTCACCGTTTAGCGGCTGCAACACACGCACATGACGAACCACACGATCCAGTTGGCTGTTCGCCGTCGCGATGAGACAGCGGTCTCGCCGGCGGGCAGTCAGACCCGCTCGATGACAGAGCGCGTCTGTGGGATCGAAAGTGGTAATACGTCGAGTGCGGTACCACGGAGTGCGTGCAGGGATAGCCAAGTCTGGCCAACGGCGCAGCGTTCAGGGCGCTGTCCCATAGGGGTCCGCAGGTTCAAATCCTGCTCCCTGCACTCCGATTTCTCTCAGGAGCATTATTATGAGCAGTAAGACGAATCCGAGACTCCAGAGTCTCATCGCCGAGCTACAGTCGGCCGCAGGCGAGTCAGACGCCGCCGTTTGGCGCGACATCGCCGCCCGACTCGAAAAGCCACGGCGCAACCACGCAGAGGTCAACCTCGGCCGTATCGAACGGTACGCCCGCGAGGACGAGACCGTTATCGTGCCCGGCAAGGTGCTGGGCAGTGGTGTGCTTGAAACGAACGTCACCGTTGCCGCCGTCGACTTCTCGTCGACCGCCCGGACGAAAATCGGGCAGGTCGGCGATGCGGTCACCCTCGAGCAGGTTCTCGAGGACAACCCGTCCGGCAGCAACCTGCGGGTGATCCAATGAGCGCTGCCGAGTTCGAGGTCGACCTCGTTGTCGACGCCCGAGACTGCATTCTCGGCCGCGTTGCCAGCGAAGTCGCCCAACGCGCACTCGCCGGCGAGCGGATTGCCGTCGTCAACGCCGAACACGCCGTCATCACCGGCAACGCGGAGGCGACGATGGAAACCTACCAGAAACGCGCGGAGATTGGCTCGGACAGCGGGCCGTACTATCCGAAACGACCCGACGGCATCTTCAAGCGCGCGATTCGCGGGATGATTCCGTACAAAAAGCAACACGGTCGCGAAGCCTTCGAGAACGTTCGCGTCTACGTCGGCAACCCGTACGACGAGGACGGCGAGGTTCTCGATGGCACCTCACTCGACCGACTGTCGAACATCAAATTCATCTCGCTTGGCGAGATTTCACAGAAACTGGGGGCGAACGTTACATGGTAACCAACACATCAGGCAAAAAGAAGACCGCCATCGCCCGCGCCACGGTTCGCGAGGGCACCGGGCGGGTTCGTATCAACTCCCAGCCCGTCGAGCTGGTCGAACCGGAAATGGCCCGGCTGAAGATGCTCGAACCGTTCCGCATCGCCGGCGACGACCTCCGAGACAGCGTCGACATCGACGTGACCGTCAACGGTGGCGGCTTCAGCGGCCAGGCAGATGCCGTGCGAACGGCGCTGGCCCGTGGACTTGTGCAGCATCTTAATGATGCTGAACTGCGTGAGGCGTATATGCAGTTTGACCGCTCGCTGCTGGTCAACGATGTCCGCCAATCCGAGACGAAAAAATGGGGTGGGCCTGGGGCGCGCGCACGCTACCAGAAGTCCTACCGTTGAGGTGATCGAAACATGATGATCCCAGTCCGGTGTTTCACCTGTGGAACCGTCATCGGTGAACACTACGAGGCGTTCGACGAGCGAACTAGCGACGGCGAGGATCCAGCCGCCGTCCTCGACGACCTGGGGTTGACCAGACACTGCTGCCGACGCATGATGGTCAGCCACACGGATCTCGTCGATGTCGTTGCCCCCTACCAATGAGAGGTCAGTACAACCGCTACGAGAAAGCCCGGATCCTCGGCGCACGCGCGCTGCAGGTGTCCTACGGCGCGCCCGTACTCATTGAGACGGCCCAGAGCGAACCGATCCTCATCGCCGCCGAGGAGTACGATGCCGGCGCGCTGCCGTTTACCATCAACCGAGACCAATGACCCAAATTAGCTCAGTTTCACTCCGACGCGTGCTCGACTCCCGTGGCAACCCCACGGTCGAAGCAGACGTACTCACCGAATCCGGCGGCTTCGGCCGCGCTGCCGCGCCATCGGGCGCATCGACCGGCGAGCACGAGGCGATCGAACTTCCCGCACACGAATCGATCGCGCTGGCCCGCGAACACGCCGTTCCCCGACTGGTCAACACCGTATTTGCGGCCGACCAGCGCGCCGTCGACGCCGCCCTGCGCGCGGCCGACGGCACCGAGAACTTCTCGGAAATCGGCGCAAACAGCGCGGTCGCCATCTCGATGGCCGCTGCGAAAGCCGCAGCCGACGTGCTCGGTGCCCCGCTGTACCAGCACCTCGGCGGCGCGTTCCGCGGTGACAACTTCCCGATTCCGCTCGGCAACGTGATTGGCGGCGGCGAACACGCCAAAGACGCGACCGACATCCAGGAGTTCCTCGCCGCACCGGTCGGTGCGCCGAGCGTTTCTGAAGCCGTCTTCGCCAACGCGAAGGTCCACGGCGAGGCTGGCAACATCCTCGACGAACGCGGAATCGGTGCCGGCAAAGGCGACGAAGGTGCGTGGGCCCCACCGATTTCGGACGCCGAGGCGTTCGAGATTATGGAGGAAGCAACCGCCCGCGTCTCGAAAGAGGTCGGCTTCGAGATTCGATTCGGCCTCGACGTTGCAGCCACCGAAATGTACGACGACGAGACCGATTCCTACGTCTACAGCGACGAGGAGAAGTCGACCGACGAACAGATAGAGTATATCGCCGACCTCGTCGACGAGTACGACCTCGCATATGTTGAAGATCCACTCGACGAGAACGATTACGAGGCCTTTGCCGAAATCACCGACCTCGTTGGTGACCGGACGCTCATCTGTGGTGACGACCTGTTCGTGACCAACGTCTCACGCCTGCAGGACGGCATTGACACCGGTGCGGCCAACAGCATCCTTATCAAACCAAACCAGATCGGCTCGCTGTCGGACACCTTCGACGCCGTCGAACTGGCGGTTCGAAACGGCTATGAGACGATCATCTCACACCGGTCGGGCGAAACCGAGGATACGACGATTGCACACCTCGCGGTGGCAACCGACGCCGACTACATCAAGACCGGCACCGTCGCCGGCGAACGAACCGCCAAGCTAAACGAACTAATCAGAATCGCGGAAGACGCAGTATGAGCGACAACGAAACCGAACCACTCGAAGAACAGGACGCAGCCGACGAGGCCGACGAGCCTGTCGACGCCGAACCGGACGCCGAGGAGGCTGTCGAAGAGACAGTCGACGAGGACGAACCAGCGCCCGAAGCCACGGCTGACGCCGACGCTGCCGACGAGGCAGCCGACGCAGACGCTGACGCCGAGGCGAATCCAGAAGCCGAGGAAGAAGACGCCTCGCCGTTCGACGACGACGTGATGCCGGACGACGAGGCCGACCTCCTCATCCCCGTCGAGGACTACCTCGGCGCTGGTGTCCACATCGGGACCCAACAGAAGACCAAGGACATGGAGCGGTTCATTCACCGCGTCCGTGACGACGGCCTGTACGTCCTCGATGTGAGCCAGACCGACAGTCGCATTCGTGTCGCGGCGGATTTCCTCGCGAACTACAACCCCGAGCAGATCCTTGTGACCTCCTCGCGGCAGTACGGTCGGTTCCCTGCCAAGAAGTTCGCCGATGTGATCGGCGCACGCGCGCGCACCGGTCGATTCATTCCCGGCACGCTGACGAACCCCGACTACGCGGGCTACATCGAGCCCGA
>LKMS01000103.1 GCA_001563965.1 Haloferacaceae archaeon PL-Br10_E2g29
CGTACCATCACGGGGAACGGGTGCGGGCCGACGACGCTCCCGATGACGTAGTGGGTGTTCTCGACGGTTGCCGCCCAGTCGCGCATCGTCTCCGAGATGGCCTCTTTGAGCGTTCCACGACCCGCCGTGACCGGTTTGACGTCCGAGCCGTTGAGTTTCATGCGGAACACGTTGGGTCGCTGGCGGTTGATGTCACGTTCGCCCATGTAGATCGTACAGGGCATGTCGAGATGCGCCGCGGCCATCGCGGTTGCGGTGCCGTGTTGGCCCGCGCCGGTTTCGGCGATGATTCGTTCTTTGCCCATGTACTTCGCGAGCAGCACCTGTCCAAGCGCATTGTTTAGTTTGTGCGCGCCGCCGTGCAGGAGATCCTCACGCTTGAGATACACCTCCAGATCGTAGCGCTCGGAGAGTCGGTCCGCGCGTTGCAGGGGCGTTGGCCGCCCACCGAAATCTGCCAGTCGCTGGCGGAACTCGTCCATGAAGCCGTCTTCATTGTTGCGGACGTAGCGCTCGTAGGCATCGGTGAGCTCCTCGATGGCGGGCATCAGCGCTTCGGGAACGTACTGGCCGCCGTAGGCGCCAAAACTGCCGTCGGTTTCGTACTCGGTCGGATCGGTTGTCGGGTTTTCAGTGCTCATAGCTGGATCGTAGTCTGGTGTGTCATTGGTGTGCGGTTCGTGTAAAGCGTCGTGTGTTCGTTTCGGGGTCGCCATCCATAATCGCCGTGCCGATGAGGAGCCCGTCGGCACCCGCCTCGCACATGCGACGAACGTCGTCGACGGTTGAGACGCCGCTTTCAGCGATCAGGGTGACGTCGTCTGGCACGTCGGGCGCGAGTCGCTCGAACGTCGAGAGGTCGACGTCGAGCCGTCCGAGGTCGCGGTTGTTGATCCCAATAAGCGATGCCCCCGCCCGAATCGCCGCCGCCAGTTCGTCGCTCGTGTGGACCTCGACGAGCACCTGAAAGCCGCGGGCTTCGGACGCCGCCAGCAACGGTTCGAGATCGTCGCCGACGAATCGCGCAATCAACAAAATCACGTCGCTCTCGACGGAGTCGAGTTGCGGCTCGCGGAGAATGAAGTCCTTGCGCAAGATGGGCACGTCGACCGCGCGACGGATTCGCTCGAGGTTGTCGATGCTTCCGCCGAAATGGTCGGGTTCGGTCAGCACCGACAGCGCGGCGGCCCCGCCGGCGACCATCGCGCGGGCCAACTCGACCGGATCCTCGGTGTTCGTGCCACGGGTTGTCGGACTCGTCGGTTTGACCTCCGCAATAACCGGGAGGCGACCATCCCGTTCAGCCTGCCCAAACGCTTCCGACAACGACCGCGCCTCGACGGCAACACGGCTGTCGCCACCCGGGCGCTCGGCCGCCGACTCGAGAATCGCGCGGACTTGCGGAGCCAGCTCGCACTCAGTTTCGGTCATCTATGTACATCAATGTACGTATCTGTTCATAAGACTTGCGCCACAAGACACACAGTTGAAGGGTGTTGGGGTGTGGGTTTCGAGCATGACTCCTGCAGGAATTTTTGCTCGCCGATTTGCGTCGCTTGGCGGTGTCATCGAAGTCGGGCTTGCCGGCGGGTCGGTCGTCAGCGTCTCCTTTCCCGACGAGCTGCCCGGCGATGCCGACACCGACCACGAAATCCTCGATCGGTTTGAGGCGTACTTCGACGGCAACCCAACCGAACTCGCCGGTGTCGAGTACGCGTTGACCGTGCCAACCGATCAGCGGTCGGTGCTCGAATCACTGGGGACGGTGCCCGCCGGCGACACCGTCACCGTTTCGCGACTCGCCCGTCTTGCGGGACTCGATGCTGACTCGCAGGCGGCCACCGGAACGGTTCGCGACGCACTTCGGGCCAATCCGATTCCGATTATTCTCCCTGATCATCGCGTGCGTGACGGACAGGGTGCAACACCGCCGAATGTTGCGGCCGCGCTCCGTCGACTCGAACAGGAAGACCGCTAGTCGCGACCGGCTGGCATGCCGACACCGGGAATCGTCACCCGCCGTTCGAGCCGGTTCATCAACATTGCCGTCGTGATCACTAACGCGAGGTACAGAAGGCCGACGATCAGGTAGATGTCCGTGAACTGGAACGTATCCGAGCCGATGTTTCGCGCGCGACGAAACAGTTCGGGCACGGTGATGAACGCCGCCAGCGAGGAGTATTTGAGCAAATAGACGAACTCGTTGGTCCAGCCCGGAATCGCATACCGCAATCCCTGTGGAAGGACGACGTGGCGAATGCCTTGGAGCCGCGAGAGCCCAACCGACCGCGCAGCGGTGAGTTGGCCCGGATCGACCGACTGCAACGCCGCGCGAATGTACTCGGCTTGGTACGCCGAGGAGTTGATTGTGAAGGCAACGATGGCGACGACGGCGGCCGCCCGCGGCATGCCGCTGACCTCCATCACGCGAAAACCGCTGATGAAGCCCGCAAGCGGGAGCCCGAAATAAAAGAAAAACAGCTGGGCGAGCAGCGGTGTGCCGCGAATGAGTTCGGTGTACGCGAGCGAGATTCGACTGCTGATCGGGCCGCCGTAGATGCGCGTGACGGCCGCTGGAACGGCGATGAACAGCCCAAAAAACATCGACAGTACGGTCAGATACACCGTCAGAAACGCGCCCGCAGCCAACGCGGGTTCGCTTTCGGCCGCGAGCGCCGCGAGTTCGAACAACCACACGAGCGGGTCGACAACGAGTACCGAAACCCCGCCAGCATCGGTCGCGAGATTTGCTGCGACGCCCGCAAACCAGTCGGCTGGTAGCCACGGCTCACGCTGACTGACACCGAGATCTGATCGAAGCACGTCAGGGAGCCCGACTGCGGTCAACAGGCCGTCGAGCAGCGTGTTGTGATAGGCCCACCGGGCCAACAGCCACGTCCAAAACAGCCCCCCGACAGCGAGAAACACCTGCCGCTTGCGGCCACCGACTCGGCCGACCGCCGAGCCACGGGTTTCGGCCGCCTCGGTCATGGTGTGTGCCTCATTAGTGGAGTCCGGACAGTTCGCCGAGGAAGGCGTTGGTCCGGTCGTGTTCGGGATTCTCAAAGAGCTGTTCGGGTGGGCCGCGTTCGACGATCCGGCCCTCGTCGAGGAACGTCACCGTCGAGGCGGCCGATCGCGCAAAGCCCATCTCGTGGGTGACACAGAGCATCGTCATGCCCTCTTCAGCGAGGTCGTTCATCACTCGCAGGACGTCACCGATGAGTTCGGGGTCAAGTGCGCTGGTCGGCTCATCGAACAACAGCAGATCGGGATCCATCGCGAGCGCACGCGCAATGCCGACGCGCTGTTGTTGGCCACCGGAGAGTTCGGCGGGGTACGAATCGCCTTGGTCGGCGAGGCCAACGCGGTCGAGATAATCGTCGGCTTTGGCAACCGCCTCCTCCTTCGGAAGCTCCAACACTTCGCGAAGCCCAAGGGTGATGTTGCCCCGGGCGGTCAGATGGGCGAACAAACTGAAATCCTGAAACACCATGCCAACCCGCCGGCGAAGTTCGTTCTCGTCGAGCGAGTGAATCTCTTCGTCATTGAGGTAGATGGCACCCGAGTCGATCTCGGTTAGTCGGTTGACACAGCGCAGGAGCGTCGATTTGCCCGACCCGCTCGGGCCGACGATGACCTCGACGTCCTGTGTCTCCATCGCGAAGCTCACATCGTGCAACACATCTTCGTCACCGTACGATTTGTCGACGTTTTCGATTCGTAGTAAACTCATTCGTTCCCTCCGGGAATCGCATACCGCTGTTGGAGTCGGTCGAGCGCGCGGTTCGTCGTGAACGTGAGAATGAAGTAGATCGCACTAATCACAATGATGACCTCGATAACCGCCGTGTCGCGGCCGGGTTGGAGATACAGGCGCTCAGCACGCGTCAGCAACTCGGCCAATCCGATGGCGAACGCGACGCTCGTGTCCTTCAGAACGATCGTAAACTCGTTTTGAAATCCCGGAAGCGACCGCCGGACGGCTTGCGGAAAAATAACGTGGCGAACCGCCTGTAGTTTGGTCATTCCGATCGATCGAGCAGCCTCCATCTGGCCGCTTGCGATCGACTGAATTGAGCCACGGAATACCTGTCCTTGGTAGGCCGCGCTTCGTAACCCGAGTGCGAGCGTCGCCGCAATGAACGCGTTCATCTGCATATCGATCACCGGAACCGTCCCGAGTCGCGGGATCGGAAGCGCAAAAAAGAACAACACGATCAACACGACGATTGGCGTGCCACGCAGAATGACACCCACGGTGTTGACGGCGCTCTTGAGCCAGCCGTCGCCGTACACCTCGATTGCTCCGGCCGGAAACCCGAGCAAAAATCCAAGCGACAAACTCGACAGCGTCAACAGAATCGTGACGACCGTGCCCAACAGGAGAAACCGCCAGTTGCTAACGACAAACTGCCAGTCGCTCAGCAGGGCTACGGGCTCCATCTATACTATTCGAACCACTCGTCGACGAGGTCGTCGTAGGTTCCGTCCTCTTGAATCTCGTCGAGGGCGGCGTTGAGATCGTCAATTCGTTCGTCCTCCTGTCGGAGGCCGAACCCGTACTCCTCGCCAGTTTCGATAATGAACGCAACCTGCACCTCACGGCTGTCGGCGAAGTTCTGCGCAACCGGAACATCGAGGATCAGCGCGTCGACGTTGCCGGCTTCGAGATCCTGCACGCCAAGGGTGTAGTTCTCATACTGACGGGCGTCGTCCTCATCAACGATGCCATCTTCGATGAGCTCGTCGAGTTGGCCCTCTCCGGTCGTGCCCGACTGTGCACCGACGATTAGCCCCTCGAGATCCTCGACCGTTTCTGGAGAGAAGTCGGCGTCATCGCTGATGAGAACGGCCTGGTCGGCCTCGTAGTACGGATTCGAAAACGCGATCGTTTCGGCGCGGTCGTCGGTGATCGTCATCGCGGCGGCAATCATGTCAATGTTGCCCTCGGTCAGCGAGGGAATCAGCGAGTCGAACTCGATGTCGGTCCACTCGCCGACCTCGTAGCCCGCGCGTTCGATGACTTCCTCTGCGAGGTCGATGTCGAAGCCGACGAGTTCACCATCCTCGGTGAACTCGAACGGTGGAAATCCAGAGGCAGTACCCGGATTGATGACGTTGTCATCATCGTCGTCGAGACAGCCGGCGACGACAGCCGTTGTGGCTGCTGCGCCAACCGCTTTCAGGTAACTTCGTCGATCGAAACGCTGTTTTCGTGTCATGTACAACCACTTGGGACTCTCATTGTTGAACGTTTCGACATTCCCTATCGCTAGAACACAACGAGAGCGGACTATAACCACAAATAATGGCTAGCGAATCACTGTTTTGGTATCGAATATGGAAAGCCCCATTCTCATTGACAACAGGCAGTTCCGATCTGATCGGAGATTGACTGTCGACAACGCACGACCGAACAGGCACCATTTGCAGCGAACGCGACCCCGTGTACTGCGAACGTGTGTGACCCAAAAGTGCCATACTGCGCTTGAATCATAACGCTTAACCGTGGTTGTGGCTTTCGCTGTGATAGCGGGATGGGATAGCCAGGAGATTCCGCCGGGCTCATAACCCGGAGATCGGTAGTTCAAATCTACTTCCCGCTATACTTCTCAGACTCACAGTATAACGCCGAGTCTTGTCTCGGCGTGAATTCGTGAGTCGGTGCGGATTGCTCGGAATAGATTTGAAGTGGACAACGAGGGAGCGAAGCGACCGAAGTTGGCGTCGTTCAAATCTACTTCCCGCTATGTTTTCGAACGCACACTCCAACGTCGAGTCGTGTCTCACTATTATCGATATC
>LKMS01000104.1 GCA_001563965.1 Haloferacaceae archaeon PL-Br10_E2g29
AACAGCGGGCAGGCGGCAGCGGCGTATCTCGGGCGGCTCGGGCTGCGCTCGTACAGTTTCGTTCCCTCGCGCGCAGCGTTTTCGAACAAAGCGATGATCAACGTCCACGACGGCGGGATGCGCGTTGTCGGCGGCCGCTACGGCGATGCGGCCGACGCCGTCGACGACCAACTCGCGACCGACTACTGCTCGCTCCAAGAGTTCGAAACGGCCTACCGCCACGAGGGTGCCAAAACCGTCGCCTTCGAACTGGGGACCGACCTTGACGAGTGCCCGGATTTCGTCTTCGTGCCGACGAGCACCGGCGAACTCATCGCGGGCATCTGCAAGGGGTTCGAGGAACTCGTCGCCGTCGGCGCGATCGCTGAGACACCCACCGTTGTCGCCGTCCAGCCGACCAGCTGTGCGCCGATTGCGGCGGCAATCGAAGCCGGCAGCGACGTACCCGAGCCGTGGGCAGTTCCCGACACGATCGTCGGCGAGTTGGAGGTGCCCGATCCTGCCGGCGGGTCACAAGCGGTCGACGCGCTCCGCCGAACCGGGGGCGACGCGATCACGGCCGGCGACAGCGACATCTTGGAGTCGGCAACGGCGGTCGCGCGTCACGAAATCGTCGAGATGGGGGCCGCCGGTGGGGCCGCGCCGGCGGGCGCATGGAACTGGGCCGACGAGGTCGGCTTTACGGGCGACGAAACCGTCGTTTTGCTCAACACCGAAAGCGGGACGAAAACGCCGGACATTCTCCGCAGTCACCTGATGGGCCAGGGCGTCTGAACGGGTCGAGCGCGGGGATTTTCCTTCGCCGTCGACCCCGACCGGCCGGTAGCTATTTGCCCTCAACGACGATAGTTCCCGTATGTTCACCGACGTGATGGAGGACTATCTGAAGGCGATTTACGTCCTCCAGACCGAGAGCGGCCCGCCGGTGTCGACCTCCGCGATCGCGTCGTCTCTCGACAAAACCCCGCCCACCGTTACCAGCATGGTCGGGACGCTCGCCGAGCACGACCTGCTCGTCCATGAGAAGTACAAGGGGGTCGAACTCACCGCCGAGGGCGAGCGGGTCGCCCTCGAGGTCATTCGGCACCACCGGCTGCTCGAAACCTACCTCACCGAGCACCTCGACTACGCGTGGAGCGAAGTGCACGAGGAGGCCGATGCGCTCGAACACCACATCTCCGAGGAGTTCGAACGCCGCGTCGCCGCCGCGCTCGACAATCCAACCGTCGATCCCCACGGCGATCCGATTCCCGGTGCCGATCTCCAGCCGCCTGCGGACGACGGCTCGGTTCGACTCACCGAGTTTTCCGAGGGTGACCACGTCGTCGTCAGCCGGGTCAGCGACCGCGACGACGAGGAACTCGCGTATCTCGAACGCGCCGGCATCACCCCCGGAACCGAACTCGTCGTCGTCGACATCGCGCCGTTCGGCATGCTCACCGTCGAAACGCCGCACGACGGCGAACAGAGTCTGCCCGAGTCGGTCGCGCGGTCGATCCGTGTTGAACCCGTTGACGAAGCGGTCGCGTGACTCGGTACGTTCTGCCAATCGCGCTGTTCCATGCGGGGGCGTCGTGACGTATTCAACACCAACTGTTTCATAGCCGGCCATCAATCTCCCAGGTATGTTCGAGAAATCGACGTGGATCAAGCTCCCACGTAACGTGCTCGTCGGCCACGGGATGCTCGACAAACTGGGCGCGGCGGTCGCCGAACTCCACCTGCAGGGCGACCCGCTCATTGTCACCAGCCCGACGCCCAACCGGCTGGCCGGCGACCGTGTTCGTGCGCAGTTCGACAACCCAACTACGGTCACGGTCGAGAAAGCGAGCTTCGCGTCGATCGAGCGGGTCGTGAAGCTCGCCCGCGAGCGGGAACCGGGCTATCTCATCGCACTCGGCGGCGGCAAACCCATCGATATCGCGAAAATGGCGGCCGACGAGATCGGCCGCGGCTTCGTGTCGGTGCCGACCGCGGCGAGCCACGACGGCATCGTCTCGGGGCGCTCCTCGGTGCCGGAGGGCGACACCCGCCACAGCGTCGCCGCCGACCCGCCACTGGCGGTCGTCGCCGACACCGAAATCATGGCCAACGCGCCGTGGGAGCTGACGACCGCCGGCTGTGCGGACATCATCTCGAACTACACCGCCGTCCAGGACTGGCGACTTGCCAACCGGCTCAAAAACGTCCAGTACTCCGAGTACGCCGGCGCGCTCTCGGAGATGACCGCCGAAATGCTCGTCGACAACGCGGACTCGATCAGGCCGAATCTCGAAGAGTCCTCATGGATCGTCGTCAAAGCGCTCGTCTCCTCCGGGGTGGCGATGTCGATTGCGGGCAGTTCGCGGCCCGCTTCGGGTGCCGAACACCTCTTTTCGCACCAACTCGACCGGATCGCGCCCAACACGGCGCTACACGGCCATCAGGTCGGTGTCGGCTCGATTCTCACCGAGTACTTCCACAGCGGCGGCGACGGCCGCTGGAAGGCGATTCGCAACGCGCTCGACAGCATTGACGCGCCGACGACCGCCGCCGAACTCGGCGTGAGCGACGACGACGTGCTCGAAGCGCTGACGACCGCCCACGAGATCCGCGACCGGTACACGATTCTTGGCAACGGCGTCAGCCTCGATGCCGCCTACGAGACGGCGATCAAAACCGGCGTTATCGCGCGCGACTGACGCCGAATCGCCGTCGACTACGCGTTACTCGCCAGGGCTACCGACACGTCAAATCCGAACACCAATACCTCCGCGCGTCCTACCTTGGCCATGGACTCCCCGATGGTCGGCGGCCCCATCCGCGACCACCCAAAGGCTGTCACCGCACTCCTTTCGATCGTCGGCTACGCCGCGGTCGCCGGCGTGTTTCTCGTCCCGTCGTTTCAAGCGCTGTTCCCCTCGCTTACCGAAGGACAGGTAGACACTCTCGCCCACGCCATCGCCGTCGTCAACACGATCACGACGGTGTTGCTCATCGCCGGCTGGTACTGGATCCGGACCGACCAGGTGCGAAAACACGCCCACGCGATGGTTTCGTCGTTCGTGTTGATTCTCGTGTTTCTCGCGATGTATCTCCCGAAGGTCGCTGGTGGCGGCACCAAGGAGTTCGTGTTGGATTCGGCGTACAGCTGGGTGCCGCTGTGGGAATGGATCTACCCGGCGTATCTCATCATGCTCGCGATTCACATTCTGCTCTCGATTCTGGCGGTTCCGCTCGTACTGTACGCGATCACACTCGGTTTGACACACACGCCGACCGAGCTGCGGACCGAAACGCCGCATGCGAAAATCGGTCGGATTGCCGCGGGAACCTGGATTCTCTCGTTGGTGCTCGGCGTGGTCACCTATCTCATGTTGAACCACCTCTACATGGCGGAGTTCGCGGCGGCCTGAGGGCTGCGTCGTCGACGCCGCACCGATGGGTGACCGACTCCGGGCGCTTTCACGGATGATCGGTGACGCGGCCTTTTTGAGAGTCGAACGCAACTCTCCGCTATGACGTCCTCGGGAGCAACGAGCCACCAATGAAAATCGGTATCGTGAACGATGCGACGGCTGCCGATCGAATCGCTGCCGCGTTTTCAGCGCTGGACGCACTCACGGTGAGCGATGTCGCCACCAGCGCGGAACGGTCGGTCGACGCCGACGTCGACGTGGTCGTCACCGTTGGCGAGCGCGCGCTCGGTGCCGTCGTCGTGACCGGTGAATCGCGACCGATCCTCCCGCTGGGGATTTCGAACGACAGCGCTGTCGACGCGGATGCGTCGCTGTCGGCGGCCGCCGACACCGTCGAGCGGCTTGCCGCGCGCGACTCGGTTCCAACGACCACCCATCGCCCGCTCCAGGTTGCAGCCGGCGACGACACCACCACCGCGGTCTGTGACTGTGCGTTGTTGACGACCGAACCTGCCCGAATTTCGGAGTACGAAATCCACACCGACGGCCGGCCGCTCGCGAGGTTTCGTGCCGACGGCGTCGTCGCCGCCACGCCGCTGGGAAGCGCTGGCTACGGCCGCGCCGCGGGCGGCCCACGACTGGCGCCCGAAACGGGCGTCGCGGTGACGCCGGTTGCGCCGTTTGCGACGAAAGCCGACGATTGGGTGCTTTCGCCGCCGCTGTCGGTGACGGTCGAACGCGACGACGACGTGACCGTCTATGCGGACAGCCGCCGGTTCGTGTCGGGTTCTGCGGGGCTTTCGGTTTCTCTCGCGGCGGGTGCGCCGTTTTCGGTCGTCGATACGACGGCACTTGTCCCGCCGCAGCAATTGGAAAAACTCTAATGAGTCGTCTACACACCTACAGGCATGAACCCACTGCAGTTTCTCATCCCTCTTGGCTGGGTCGAGACCGTCGGCCCGGTTTTGCCGATGGCGATCTTCGTCCTCGTCCTCGTCAACATGGTGACGCGACTTCTGGGTCACCGCGCGCACAGACAACAGCTCGACGACGGCGGTGACGACGAAGCACTCAACCGCTACACCCCACACGTCTTCACGACGCTGGGGCTCGTTTTCCTGACATTCCTGTTCATCGTGTACCGGCCGGTCAGTGGCATGATTCTGGCCGTTCCGGTCATCGGCCTGCTTGTGACCGACTTTTTCGAGTTCGAATCCCGGCTGGTTGAGGCCCGAAACGAGCTGCCGCTTGAGCGGCCCAAAGCCGGACTGGCGATTTCAGTCCTCGTGCTGGTGTATGCGGTCTACTACGCCTTCCGGTTCCTCTACGGCCCGTACCTCGACCTGATCTTCGCCTGAATCGGTTCCGGTCGCCGCGGGTTTACCACTCCTTTTCGCTGAGTTCGTCGATGTAGCGGTGATCGTCGTTGGTCTCGATCGATTCGCGAGTCTCACTGTCGAGCGTCGGCGTGAGTGATTCCGGTGGCAACGCGATGTCCTGTGGCTCGCCGCCGTCACAGGCGTGTGCGTGAATGAGAACCGCCTCGCGGTCGTAGCTCTCCAGATCGTTTGGCGAGTCAAGATTCGTGTCTTCCTCGATTACCCACATGTTGAGGTGCGTAATTTCCTCGTCGCCCTCGCCGTTGCTGTGGGCCTCACATAGGTAGTCGGCGTAGACGACCTCCGCACCGTCGGTGAAGTTAGGGTTTGCGCGACTCTCGATCGAGTACATGTAGAACCGCTCGCGGTAGGTGTCGAGCTGTTTGTAGTTGTGGGGGCCGTGGGGACGATCAAACGCGGCTTGCCTGTCATTGTAGACATCGATCACCTCGCCGTCGGCCTGCTGGGCGGTGAACACGTAGTACTCATCCGAGCCGATCGGTCCCTGATAGAACGACCAGTCTGGCTGGCTGAGTTTGGCAACTGATTGAATTGATCGCACCTCGCTTTCGAGCGGAACGGCTGTGTCGTCATCGATTGCGCCGACCGTATTCAGCGTGGGAACAATCATGAACACGCCGGCGGTAATCACGAGAAACAGCACGGCGACGGTTCCGACGTACCGAAGCTGCTCGGCTCTCGGCGGTTCGGGAACGGTGAGTCGCGGCAGCCGTGCGTCAAGCACGCGCCCGCGCTCGGTGACTGAGATAACGGTTGCATCCAGTTTCGTGAGGACGCCGGCTCTGTCGGCTACCCACCGTGCGTCACGCCAGAACTGCGGGCCGCAGAACAACGCCAGCCCCATCAGCGCGACGTACGGGAACGCGCCGATTCGGACGGTTGCGGCCATAAATAGGTGCCCACCAGCGTACATGATCGCCAGCATGTAGCGCGGCCGACCCGCAAGCAGTAATAACAGCGGCGAGATGAACATGAGCGTAAACCACGAAACACTCCCGAT
>LKMS01000105.1 GCA_001563965.1 Haloferacaceae archaeon PL-Br10_E2g29
AGCCTAGGCCGGGATTTGAACCCGGGCTCTCGTCCTTACCAAGGACGCGCTTTACCGCTAAGCTACCCAGGCAGGCATTGAATGGTTTCCCCGAGATGTCTTTAGGCGTTTCGATTCGGCGGTGTCGCCATGCGATTTCGTCGCTCGGTAGTCAGGAATCGCCGGTCGATGAGGCCACCGCTTCGTCGGGGGTCGCCGTCGACGACTCGGTAAGGCGTCGCCGAAGTGACTCGGACAGCGCCGCGGCCGCCGGTGGCAACGCGTCCTCGTAGTCCCGACCGGCCGTCATCGCAGCCACGAGCAGTTCCTCGGTTGGCTCGGTTCCGACGGCAGTGAGACCAGCGCGAACCGCCAACGAAAAGATGGTCGCTTCGAGCGACTCGTCGGATACAGCACGGTTGGGCTCTGCGAGCTGCTGAGTCTGTTCGCGTCCGAACGTTTGGACGGTTTCGACTGCAGCGGTTGCCGCCTCCGTCCGAGCCAGTAAATAAAATCCACGCGAGACGAAAATGTCGGCCGCGAGAATGTCGAGGTCGGCATCCAGATCACCCTCCAGTGCGGCGCCGTCTCGCTCCCACGGCGGCTCGTGCGACAGCGTTCGCGTGAGTCGCAGCCCCTCGTAAATCAACTGCACTCCCGCAGCGCGCTGGGGGAGGTCAGCCGGTTGGCGTGCGGGCTCACACAGCGTTGCACTCTGCCACACAAGCACGCCGGGGGCCATTGAGGTGGTTTTGAGCCGTTCGAACAGAACCGTTTTGAGCCGTGGCGGGTCGATTGCTTCCAGCGCGTTTTGAGCCGCGGTTCGAACCCGCACAGCGTCGTCCATTGTCCATCAGTAGACGAGCAACGGGCAAAGACCTTTGCAAACCCGCCGATGCCGACCGAACCGTTCTCACCGCCCCGGTTTGCTTGCGGACGACGTCTCCGCGATCCCGCTATGTGCCGTCGCCGACGGCGGTTTCACCCACTGCGTCGTGGCCCGCAATTCGTTGTTGTCCACCCATGTACGGTCGCAGCGCCTCGGGAACCGTCACCGTTCCGTCGGGGTTCTGGTAGTATTCCAGAATGGCAACCATCACGCGGGGAATCGCGACCCCCGAGCCGTTGAGCGTGTGGACGAACTCGGCCGATTCGTGTTGTTCGGGTCGGTAGCGAATGCCCGCCCGTCGTGCTTGAAACGCCCGGAAGTTCGAAACCGACGAGACCTCGAGCCAGCGGCCACCCTCGGCCGGCCCGTCGTCCATGTCGTCGGCGGGAGCCCACACCTCGATGTCGTACTTTTTCGCCTGCGTAAAGCCGAGATCGCCGGTACACATTTCCAAAATTCGGTAGGGCAGTTCGAGCGCTTCAAGTACCGATTCGGCCTCGCCGACGAGGCCCTCGAAGCGGTCGTCGCTCTCGTCGGGGCGGACGAAGTTGACCATCTCGACCTTGTTGAACTGGTGGACGCGGACGATGCCGCGGGTTTCGGTGCCGTGTTCGCCGGCCTCCTGGCGGAAGTTCGGCGAGTAGGCCTGATACTTGAGCGGGAGGTCGCCGTCGAGCAGAATCTCCTCGCGGTGGAGGTTGGTCACGGGCACCTCGGCGGTCGGCAGCAGCCAGAGGTCGTCATCGCTGTAGGGATCGCTGTTGTTGCCCTCCAGCCGGTAGGCGTCCTCGGTGAACTTGGGGAACTGGCCGGTGCCGCGCATGGCGGCGCTGTTGACCGGAATCGGCGGGAAGATGTCGACATACCCCTGCTCGCGGTGCAGGTCGAGCATGAACTGAATCAGCGCGTGTTCGAGTCGTGCACCGTCGCCCTTGAGAAAATAAAATCCGCCACCCGACACCTTCGCGCCCCGGGCGAAATCCAGAATTTCGAGTTCCTCGCCCAGGTCGTAGTGGGGAACGACGCGGTCGGGGAGCTCTCGGAGCCTCTCGAATCCCTCGCGGCGGCGTTCGACGTTCTCATCTTCATCAGCGCCGAATGGAACCGAGTCGTCGGGCAGCTGTGGCAGCGTCAACAACGCCGCTTCGAGTTCGGCTTCGAGCTCGTCAGCGCGGGCTTCGACCGCCTGCAACTCGGTTTTGAGTTCGGTCGAGCGGGCGATTGCCTCGTCGGCCTCGTCGTCTTTGCCCGCCTGTTTGAGTTGGCCGATCCGTTTCGATACCTCGTTGCGCTCGTGGCGAAGGTCGTCGCCCTCGCTTTTGAGCGCGCGCCACTCGCGGTCGATCTCGAGAATCCGATCGAGGTCGACATCGACCCCTTTGGCCGAAAGGGCCGCGCGGACGGCGTCCGGATTCTCGCGGACGAACTGTCTACTCAGCATTAGCGGTCAGTTCCGGCGGCGGTGGGAAAACCGTATCGGCTCTGTCTGTGGTTACAGCCGGACGTTTCGGCCCTGCACCGTCCCGAACGACTCGCTGTCGTCGCTCCGGTCGGCCCCATCCTCATCGTCCGCAGCGACCGCACCGTCGCCATCGTTCGGCGTTCTTTCGTATACGATCTGTCCACGAACCATCGTCAGTTCGGGAAACACGCCGAGACGCCCCTCGAACGGGGTCCATCCGCACGTGCTGTGGGTGTCGCTTCCGCGGATTTCTCGCGGTGCGTCGGGATCGACGAGCAAGAGATCCGCGTCGTAGCCCGGTTCGAGCCGCCCCTTCGAATCCAGGTCGAAAATCTGTGCCGGCGTGTGTGCAACGAGGTCGACGACGCGTTCGTACGAAAGGTCGCCCTGGCGGGCCGATTCGAGCAACAACGGCAGCATGGTTTCGACACCCGGTACGCCGCTCGGGGCGTCCCACAATCGCTGTTCTTTCTCTTCGCGTGTGTGCGGCGCGTGGTCGGTCGCGATGATGTCGACGGTGCCGTCGGCGACCCGCTTGAAGACCGCTTTCCGGCGCGCTTCGCTCCGAAGCGGCGGGTTCATCCGGCCGTAGGTTCCCAGTTCGTCGAGATCGTCACGCGAGAGATACAGGTGGTGCGGACACACCTCGCAGGTCGCCCCGCCGTCGACGGCAGCGTCGATTCCCTCCGGCGTCGACGCGTGGGCGATGTGGATTTCCGCACCCGTTTCGTCGCCAACGGCGACCGCGCGCTCGACGGCAGCCACTTCGGCCTCGGCCGCGCGAAACCGACTCCAGCGGTCGGCGTCGGCCGCGCGACCAACGCCGCCGGCGTCGCCCTCGCGGGCGGCGTGGTCAAACAGCGTTTCGTCTTCGGCGTGGACGGTCACCGTTAGCCCCGCGCCGGCAGCCGTGCGTGCGGCGTCGACAAACAGATCGGTCGCGACGCCCATGTCGCCGGTCGAGTCGGCGAGAAACACCTCGCCGAGCGCACACAGCGGCCGCGAAAACAACGATTCTGGCTCCCAGTCGCCCGTGACGCCGCCGTTGAGCCCGTAGTCGACGACGGCGTGTTCGGCGCACGCGGCTTTGGCATCAAAAAACGCGCCGGTCGTCGTTGGCGGCGTCGTGTTCGGCATGTCAACGACGGTTGTCACGCCGCCTGCTGCCGCGCTCTGGGTGCCGGTTTTCCAGGTTTCTTTGTGCGAGTAGCCCGGTTCGCGAAAGTGAACGTGTGCGTCGATCGCGCCGGGAAGCACCAGCCGGCCGTCGGCGTCGATAACGCGTTCGTCAGGGTCGGCGGTGAGATCGCTGTCGACATCGGCGATCGTTTCGTCCTCGATTCGCACGTCGACGGTGTCGCCACCGACGCGTGTGGCGTTGGTTAGGAGCATGCGGGTGTGTCGACCGCGGGGCTCGTAAGTGTCTGGGTTTTGGGTTGCGTGAATCGCGCACACTCCGGCCAGCCGGGGCTCATTTTTGTTGAAAAGACGCTCCAGTAGCCGTGTTAGCGGGGTCTCCTGGCGACATGCTAACTCCACTGAACGAATGGGAAGAATTGAAGTCCACTGCCTTCTTGTGTAGGTGTATGTCCGAGGCACAGACCGTTCAGCTGAGTTATGACGACGGTGCACGAGCGGTCGAACTTGCCAGAGAGGCGGTCGAATCGTACGTTCTTCACGGCCAACGCGAGCAACCCGGGAGCATGCGCGACGCGTTTTACGCCCGCACGGGCGCGTTTGTCCGCATTCAGTCAACCCGTGGCCGTGGGCGACTCCGCGGCTGTGCGGGCGCATACCGTGGCAAAGACCAGCTCGGCCACGCCATCGTCGATGCGGCCATTCAGGCCGCCTCGGCCGACTCCGCCGGATCGGAGATTGGCTCGAAGGAACTGCCGGATCTCTCGATTTCGGTCTGTATCGTCAGCAACACGCTGTTGACGAACAATCCGCTTGAGGATCTCGAACTCGGCACCCACGGGGTCGCGCTCGACACCGGCAACAAACACGGCTGGCTCTACCCCACACTGCCGGTCGAACAGAACTGGAGCAAAGAGAAGTACCTCTCGTTGGTCTGCAAGAAGGCGGGCGTCTCGCCGGTTGCCTGGCAGGACGACGACACCATGCTCACGCTGTTCGAAGGCCAGGTGTTCCGCGAGCGCCCCGACGGCGGCAGCGTCGAAGCGCTGTAACTCGTCTCGAACTCCCTACTGTCTCTCCTGCTCACCAACCCCAACTAGCGACGCGTCAGCGGTCGCCCGTTCGGCGGCTGCCTCCAGCGAGAGGTCGATCTCGCCGACGCGCTCGCCATCACGAATCAGTGGCTCCAACAACGCCTCGCTGTCGGCCGGTGCGGGCTCCTCGCGCCGAGCCACGTGGTGGTCGCCGTCGGCGGTTCGGTACGCGTGTTTGACGCCCGCGAGTTTGCCGCGTTTGGCGATTGGGTCGCCATCGATTTCGACGAGATCCAGCGCGAAATCGACCGGGTCGGCGTTCGAGATGGCACTGCCAACGCCGAAGCCGTCGGCAACGTCGCGGAGCGCACGGAGGTCGGCCGCTCCAAGGCCGCCGCTGACGAAAATGTCGACGTCGTCACGGCCCATCTCATCGAGCGCCCACCGAACCTCGCGGATGATGTGGCGGAAATCTCCGCGCCGCGAGCCGGTGGTGTCGATCCGGACGCCATCGAGGTCGTCACCGAGCGCGTCGGCAGCGCGTCGAACCTCGTCGACTTCGTCGGTGAACGTATCGCAGAGCGCAATGCGCTGGACGTCGTCGCCGACCGTCTCGTTGAACGCCTGCCAGGCGAGTTCCTGGTTTCCGTTGCCGAAACACAGCATGAGTGCGTGCGGCATCGTCCCGCTGGCGGTTCGCCCAATCACGTCGCCGGCGGCAACGTGCGAAAAGCCGTCGAGTCCCGCAAGCAGTGCACTGCGCTCGACGACCGCTGCAATCGAGGGGTGGACGTGTCGCGCGCCGAACGAGAGAATGGGCGAGTCGGGCGCTGCCTGCCGGATGTCGAGCGCGGCGGTCGCGATGCCCGAGGCGTGCGACAGAAAGCCGAGCAGCGCGGTTTCGAGTCGCGCGATTTCGAGATACGGCCCCGAAATCCGCATCACTGGACCGCCGTCGAACAGTCGTCCCGGCGGAATCGTGTCGACCGAAAGCTCACGACCCGCAAGCAACGCGGCGGCGTCTTTGACCCCTGCGAGCAGTTCGAACTCGCCGTCGGCAAACTGGTCGGCAGTGACTTCGGCGACGACGTGGGGATTTTTGTGTGCCCCTTGGAGCGTCGCCTCGGTTCGCTCGAAGTAGGCGTCGGTCGCCCGGCCGCTGCGTATCGCGTCGGGCGAGATGATATCGAACCCGTGGTCGCTCATACCGGGCGTTCGGGTGAGTCGGTAAAAAAGGCGCTGACCGGTCGGTGGTCGGCGCTCG
>LKMS01000106.1 GCA_001563965.1 Haloferacaceae archaeon PL-Br10_E2g29
AACCCATGGATACCACACTCATTCGCACGCGCATCCGGTCGTACCGCAGCCAGTTCGAAACGATCGATGAACTGATCGCCACCCAGATGGATCGCTGGAGCGTCCCCGTGTTGCGCGTTGCCATCGCCGTCGTCTTTATCTGGTTCGGCGCGCTCAAAGTGTTCGGCATCAGCCCCGCCAGCGAGTTGGTCGCCTCGACCGTCTACCTCGTCGATCCCGCACTGTTCGTTCCGGTGCTGGGTGGCTGGGAGGTTCTAATCGGCCTCTGTCTGCTGTACCGTCCGCTGATCCGGGTCGGTATCTTCCTGTTGTTTCTGCAGCTTCCGGGCACGTTTCTGCCGATTATCCTGCTGCCCGAAGTCGTCTTCACATCCATCCCGTACGGCCTCACCGTCGAGGGACAGTACATCATCAAGAATCTCGTCATTATCGGGGCTGCGCTCGTTATTGGCGGGACGGTCCGCGAGAACACCGGCCCCTCGCAGGAATAATCCGTTGTAACTGCCGAGCCGTTATTTCAATAGCCGTCGCAGATTGATTCATCCGTGACCGGACACCGTCGACGAGCCACACCGGATTCGACAGGACGCTCGTCAGTTTGGTCGAGACAATCACACACGGGATCACGACGCTCGACACCGATTCACCCGCGGCCGACAAAGATATAACGTGCTCGCGGCACACCAACGTGGTCGCCGGCAACAGCGTCGGCGTCGGCTGAAAGTCAGTCGACCGATTCGCGAATCCATGCGCCGAAGCCGTCACGAACGGCGTCGGTATCGAACCGTTCGATACAGGGCACGTCGTAGGGATGTAGTGTCTCGATGCGCTCGACGGTTCGGTGGTATGCGTCGTCGGTTGTTTTCACGAGCAGAATCGTTTCGTCGTCATGGGCGACCTCGTCGTTCCAGCGGTACGTCGAACGGCAGTCGACGGCGTTGACACAGGCCGCAAGGCGTTCGTCGACCAGCGTTTCGGCCAGGTCGGCCGCGACGGACGGTGGCACGGTGACATAGATGGTCGGCATCGTCCGGGGGTTGGGCCGCCGCGACTACAACGTTGGGGCCGGCCAGCGCGGGTCAGCGACAGCCGCTACGACAGTGTCTGACACAGGAACTATGTGGTCGCACTCGCAGTATCAGGTATGAGCGAGCAGGAAACCATCACCGTCGCGGACGTCAGCGCCGGCGCGGGCGGAACCGACGACATTGAGCCCGAAACGCCCGTCGAGTTGCCCGTCGTCGACATTCTGACCGGCCGCGGCTTCATCACCGGCAAGAGCGGCAGCGGCAAGTCAAACACCGCCTCGGTCGTTCTCGAAAACCTGCTTGACAACAACTTTCCCGTGCTCATCGTCGACAGCGACGGCGAGTACTACGGACTCAAAGAGGCCTACGAAATCCTCCACGTCGGCGCCGACGAGGAGTGTGACATTCAGGTGACCGCCGATCACGCGGAAAAAATCGCGTCGCTCGCGCTCGAAGAGAACGTCCCGATCATCCTCGACGTCTCGGGGTATCTCGACGACAGCGACGCCAACGAACTGATTTTGGAGACAACGCGACACTTATTTGCGAAAGAAAAGAAGCTCAAAAAGCCGTTTTTGCTCGTCGTCGAGGAGTGCCACGAGTACATTCCCGAAAAAAGCGGCATGGGCGAGGCCGGCAAGATGCTGATTAAGGTCGGCAAACGCGGGCGAAAACACGGCCTCGGCATTGTCGGCATTAGCCAGCGGCCCGCCGATGTCAAGAAGGATTTCATCACCCAGTGTGACTGGCTGGTCTGGCACCGACTCACCTGGCGAAACGACACCAAAGTCGTCGGCCGGATTCTCGGCAGCGAGTACGCCAAGGCGGTCGAAGAGTTGGGCGACGGCGAGGGCTTTCTCGTCGCCGACTGGTCGGATGCGATCCGACGCGTGCAGTTTGACCGCAAGCGAACGTTCGACGCGGGCGCGACGCCGGGGCTCGAGGATTTCGAACGACCCGAACTCAAATCGGTCAGCGGCGACCTCGTCTCGGAGCTCACTACCATCTCCGATGAGAAAGCCCGTCGCGAAAGCGCACTCGCGGATCTCCGCGCGGAACTCGACAAAAAGAACGTCGAAATCGAGCAACTCAGACAGGAGTTGAGCGAGGCCCGCGATCTGAGTCGGATGGCCGACCAGTTCGCCCAAGCGTTGTTGGGTCGGGCCGAAGCGCCCTACCGTGGCGGAAGCGGCCGGAACCGCAACCGCCCGGGTGAGCAGTCCGAGCTGTACGAGTGCGAACCCGGGAGCGAGCGAAGCGAGGCCGAGTCGTCACCGGACCATGACGAGCCGCACACCGTGGATCTGTCACAGACCGACAGTCAGCAACCGATCGAAACCGCGGTGTTTGCGAGCGCAACAACGCCGGAGACGGCGTCGAAAGCGAGCGAGGAGTCGACAGCCGACCAGACAGCGCGGTCGACGAACACCGACCGGGAGACGGATATCGTCTCGCGAAGCGACATCGCCGAGTCGGCAATGCGGTTTGCCGAAGCCGTCAAACTCGGGACGCGCGGCGCGGTGATCGAGGAGCTTCGATCCCGCATTGCCGACCTCCCGCCACGATCGACCGAGATGCTCCATCATTACCGCGCGGTCGGTGAAACAACGCCCGTCGACGCCCACGTGGCCGCCGGGGGCGACGAAGACCAACAGCTCGCCTACAGCCGGAACCGACCCATTCGCCGCAAAAAACTGGTTCGCCACATCGGTCAGGGAACCTACGCGTACGCGGTTCCCGATCTCATTCGTGAAACCTACGCCTATCAGCTAACCGACGAGGCCGTCGACTCGATGGTGCAGTCGGTCGAACGTGATCTGCTGGACACCGAGGACGAGAAGAACCGAACCGGCGGGGAAATCGAGGGGTCGAAAACGGAGTCGGACGACCCCGTCGATTTCGGCTCGATCTTCTAATTAGAGATCCGAAACGAGGTCTTCGAGCGCCGCCCGTGGATCGTCGGCTTTCGCGACGCCGCTGGCCAAGAGAATCCCTTTCGCGCCGAGGTCGCCGGCGGCGATCACGTCGTCACCGGTCGAGACGCCCGCGCCACAGAACACATCAACATCCTCGTCCACGGCGGCGGCAGCCGACACGGCGTCGGTCACAATGTCGGGGTCGCCGGTGGCAACCGAGATGTCGCCACCGATGAGTTCCGGCGGTTCGACGGCGACCGAGTCGGGGCCGAGTGCGGCGGCCGCGGCGGTCTGTCGCGGGTTGTTCGCACAGACACACGTTTCGAGGTCGGCGCGTTCGGCCGCCCGAACCGAGGCGTCGATGTCGGCGAGTTTGCGGCGGTTTTCGGAGTGGTTGATGAGCGTGCCGACCGCGCCCGCGTCGGCGACGGCTTCGGCGAGCGTGCTGCCGGTGAAACTGCCGTGGCCGTTGGGCGACACGTGCTGGGCCCACGTCTCGACACCAGTTTCGGCGACGGCACCGATGTGGGCGGCCTGCGGGGCGACGGCGATGCGAACGCCCGACTCGTCTGCGACCGCTTTCGCCGCGGTCGCGACTTCGATTGGATCACACGGATACGCCTTGAGGTTCACCAGGATGAACATACCGCATGATTTGTCGCCGACAGTAAATAGGTTCAACATTGGTCGCCACTGCAGCCAGCGCGACCACGATGGAGGCGGGGACAGTCACTGCAACCTGTCAGGTCTGTTCACAAACGATCAAATACCACGCGTGTGACCTACCACCCGAACCGGATGTCACTGCACGCGCTGATCGCCGAGGTCGAAGCCCGCCGCATGACGTTGACCGTCATCAACGCCGCCGAACGCGTGGTCGACGAAATTCGCGCACAGTACGCCGACCGCAACCTCGAGATCGTACACAGTCACCTCGATGGCGACCCACGGGAGTTTGCCGTGTTGAGCCGAGACGGCGAGTTCATGACCGCGCTGGGTCTTGATGAGGTGCATGCGGCTCCGGCGCGCGAGGAAAGCGTGCTTGATCACCTCGACGAGACGCTGTTCACGTCGTACTCGATCAGACAGATGTTTTTGGCCTCCAGAGAAATCGAGGACCGCGCGTGGCGAATCGGGTCGGGGTCGTTGCACGCGGGATTTCAGACCCTTTCGGTCCTCAGTGGCCAGATAGAGGCCTACAATCAACTCGGCCAGTACAGCGACCTCGCGGTCCACGCGTATGCCGCACCCGACGGTGAGGACGCATCGATACCGAACCATGACCACTACACGCTCCACGTCGAACGCGAGCGGGAGATTCGCGAGAGCTGGTTTGTCGTCTATGATGGCGGTGGCGTCGACGAAAACAAGTGTGCGCTGTTGGCCGAAGAACGCGGCCAACGGGAGTTTTACGGCTTTTGGAGTTACGAGCCCGAGACAGTCGACTACCTGTGTGAGTATCTACAGGCAACCTACGGCCGCCTCGCCGACGGCGATAGTGAAAACAGCTCGCCGCCCGCGAGTGGGCCCTGAGCCGCCTCAGCAACTCAGTCTTTGCGTTTGACCACGTCACCGAGCGTCATCGAGCCACTCGAACTGCTCGACCACTCGGCGTTTTCGATGTCGGTTCCCTCGGTGAGCGTGATGTCGAGTTTGCGTTCGAGTTTGGTGCGGACGTCGTCGCTCGGAAGGATGTCGCCGCGTTCGAGTTTGCGGATCAGGCTTGCCTTCTCGTTGAGGTCGTCGGCGAGTTCCTCCTGGGTGAGTCCCGCCGACTCGCGGGCGTTGCGGATACGGTCGTCGTAGTCGCCCGCAAGCTCCTCCATGTCGTCGAACATGTCCTTGCGACGGCGGGTCGATCCGCCGGACGATTGGGTTGACGAACGGCCGGATGAGCCGCCGGCGTTCGACGTGCCGCTACTCGAGGTGGTCGAGTATTTACTCGTACTGGAGCCCGATGACTGGGTTTTGACCTCGGTCCCGAACGTTTTGCAGTCATCACAGAGTTCCAGCTCTGCCCCCTCGACTTTGGTGGTGGTGAGCGACGCCTGCTCGGCACCACACATCTCACATTGGGCCATACCACCGCGTACCGGTCGGTTCGGTATAAAGGATGCGCCGCGGGCCGCCGAGTTCGACCCCGAGATTTCGCCGCGCGCTCAGAGATCCGTCCACGCGCCCCAAAAGCGCTGGATGGCCGTGATGTGGCCGATCACCGCAAAAAAGGCCAACAACAGTTCGATTACGCCGAGACCGAACACGAGTGGGTCGGCGTACACTGCGGCCGCAACACCGGCGAGCCCCATCAACACGAGCCGGTCAGCGCGGCCGACGAGTCCCCCGTAGGCCCGACCGAGACCGACCGCCTGAATCTGTGTGCCGAGATACGAGGTCATGAGCACGCCAGTGACCGCGAGAAAGCCGAGTGCGAAGCTCTCGACGCCGGCGGCAAGCCCACCGATAATGAGCAGGTCGGCGTAGCGGTCGATCACGTGATCCAACAGATCGCCCTGTGGCGAGGCAATCTCCTGTTTTCGCGCGAGCGCGCCGTCGATGAGGTCGAGCCAGCCGTTGCAAAAGACGAACAATCCGCCGAGCACGTACCACATCGGCTCGGCGAGACTGAACGCGGCCGCCGCCGCGAGCGCAAATCCAAGCGAAATCACGCTCACGGTGTTTGGCGAGAGCCCAATCGAGTCGGCTGCGCTTACAAACGGGGTCAACAAGCGCTCGGCCACCGGCCGGAGACGGTCGAGCGTCATGTGAGGAG
>LKMS01000107.1 GCA_001563965.1 Haloferacaceae archaeon PL-Br10_E2g29
ACGCCATCGAGCCGCGCGGCCAAGCGTGAACTCGCACTCGAACTGCTCGCCCATCTCGAACACGACGAACTCGACCTGTCTGCGGTCATCGATCGCATCGAGACCGTGACCACGAGCCCCGCGCTCACGCGTGAAATTCTCGATACGGCCGAAAAACGGGGGCTCATCGACCGCAACGGTGCGCGGATTCACACGTCGAAAGGCGGGAGTTTCGTCCGTTTCGAGAGTCAGGTCGTTGCCCGCGAGGGTGACTTCGCGTGTCGCCGGTGCGGGGCAGGGCTGTCGACGGGACACTTCATTCGGTTTGAGGCGGGCGAACTTGGCCCGTTCGGCTCGTCGTGCATTCGAAAAGTCGTTGGCCGCGAGGGGTGAGAACAGTCAGCGACCGCGACGAAGTTCCTCGATCAGCGTTTCAATGAGGTCGGCCTGTCTGGCGAGTTCCTGTTCTTGGTGTTCGACCGCGGCAGTCAGTTCATCGAGCCGCTCGGCGAGTGCCGCGTTGCCGTCGACAGCGTCCGGGGCAGCGGTCGCGGATGAACCCGATTGCGCCCCGGTTGACGGCGTCGACACCGTTTCGGAGCCACCCGTGCTGTCGGCCACGCTGTTAGCCCCAGCGACCGTGTCGACATCGGTTTCGACACCCATGCCCTCCGCGGTTGATTCACTATCGCCCGTCTCGGTGCTGATCGTCGCCGTTTGTGCGTCGGAGTCAGCGGTCGGTTGGGCGCTCAGTGGGTCGGGACCGTCACCGAAATCGAACCGGTCGACATCGCCACGGTCGTCGGCCGTTTCGTCGCCAAACAGACTGCGAAGTTCGGCGAGATTCTCGACATCGTGGAACGCACAGACTGCCGCAGTGAGCGCCTCGCGAACCGCTCGCGCCTCGTCGTTGGGGGCTTTGAGCCGTTCTTGCCGGCCGTTGTGGGTGAGCACGACCGTGGTGGCGACGTTGCCCTCCTCGAAATCGAGATTCGTGAGGTCGCCGTACCTGAAGGCCTCGTACTCGGTCGACCAGACGGCGCTCCCGATGTGTTTGACGAGCCGGTGGCTCGTGATGACGAGGGTGAGATCGCTGAACCGGAACGTCTTTTTGACCGCCTCGCCCGAGTCGGTGACGCCCACCGCGCTGAGGATGCCCGCCATCATCGGGTGCAAAACGGCGTCAACACGGGTGACGGGCACCGCGAGTTTTTTTGTTCCGTCGAGGCCGTACTCGAGCGTGAGTTTGGCCTTGCGGCGGCCGGTCGTCATCGAAAGCCGCTCGACCTCGTGTGCGTAGCTGGCGGTCGATTCGTCCGACAGCAACCCGTCGGCGCGGTAGACGACGGTTCGGGTTGGCGTGACGACCAAGACGTCCTCACCGCCGAGCGGTACCTCCGCGACCACCGACTCGTCGCCCAGTGCCTCCGCGAGCAGCTCAGGCAGGCTCATTGTCTCTGAGTCCCGTCGATCGGGCATAAATCCGCGGGTTGGCCGGTTGGGTGGGTGTCGCCGTGTCGTCACCGAGGCATCCGCGTTGGTGCCCGGCTAGCCGCGTTGTCGCCGAGTTGTGGCCCACGAGATGGGCAGCAATCCCCGTACCACGCCGCGGTCAGATGAGAAGGTTAAAGAGCACAATCGGGTAAGAAGAGGGTGAGGCCGGGTGGCTTAGCTGGACATAGCGCCGCACTCATAGGGTTACTGAGATTCGGTGCGGTAACCGCCTTGGAAGCGTCCGCCCCATAGAGGCCTGCCGAGCCTCACACCTGGGTTATGCGGAGATCGCGGGTTCGGAGCCCGCCCCGGCCACTTGTCTTTTCCGAGGAACCACGAACGGTAGTGAGTGGTGAGTTCGGAAAGACGTGGCCGGACGCGGGTAGAGAAGCCGCTTGCGGCTCCCGCGAACGAAGTGAGCGGGAAAGTGAGCGGGAGGTCGACACGCGCCGAGCGGAGCGAGGCGTGTGTCGGAAGTTCGGAGCCCGCCCGGCCATGATTTTTACCGACGAGCGTCGCGAGATCGCGTGCGATCAACCACGAACAGAGCGAAGCCGCTCACGACCACAAAAACACTCAATAAAATACAACACCGTCTCGACTGCGCTTAGACCGGTCGTCCATCGCCGCTGGTTCCGTACAGATAGGTGCCGACCGTGAGCACCACCGACGCGACGACGAGCGAGGCCATCGTGAACAGTCCTGCACCGATCGTGAGTCCAGGAATAAACAGGAGCGTGCCGATGACCATCAACACCGCACCAATAAGGGCTTGCTTCGGGAGATCCATGATACGAGATGCTGTGAACTGTGAGCTAATGAGCGTTCTCCTTTTTGTTGTGTCCTGTGTCACCGCGCGAACCGCTTAGGAGCGAATCGATTCGGGTGGAGTGCGTTCGCCGGCCGGAACAACGATATCCAACCAGTTTTCTTCGGGAGGCAGTGGGCAGGCAAACGTCTCGCTGTAGGCACAAAACGGGTTGTACGCGAGATTGAAATCCAGCGTCACCACATCGCCGTTTTCGAGGTCGCGGTCGGGCTCCATCTCCATGTATCGACCGCGATCGTACGTCTGCTGGCCCGTGGTTTTGTCGCGGAACGGAATGAAGATCGTCCGGTCGTCCTGTTGGTCCTGCTGGTAGCCGGCCATCTGGATGCGTTCACCGTGAATCTCGAACTCGAAAATGAACGGGCGGAGATACCGGATCGGCTGGCCGGCGGTCACGGCGAGTTCGATCGGATCGGGGTTGCCGTAGACGCGGACGCGCGCCGGCACGCGGTAGTCGGAGTCAGGTTCGAAGTACGCCAGTCCCTCGAACTCGTCGCGGTGTTCGGGCGGAATCGGTGACTGCGGGTGGTCGATAAAAAACTGGTCCTTGTCGGCACGCATCTGGCGAACTTCGGCCATCCAGCGGTCGGTGTCGTCGAAAGCGGTGTTCGCAGCGGAAGAGTCGTCAGCTGGCGTGTCGTCTGTCATACCATACCCTTCGTCCCGAGCACCCTAATCCCGTTGGAAGCGCGCGACCGCGACAGCGACTGTTTAGTGGACGGGTTGCCAACCCGAAGCCATGGCCGATCTCAACCCACTGGCGAAACGCATTCACAACGTCACGCCCGACCCGGTTCGACTCGAACTCGACGACGGATCTGCGGCGGTGTTTCACATGTCGTGGACCGAGTTTTTCCAGCAGGAGTTCCGCGCGGAGGGCAGTTGCGCGGACGACGAGTTCGAGTACCGATTTATTTCGAGCGAGGACAACGACCGAATTCTTGTCGGCCGGAAAGCCGCCAACGACGAGGGCTGGACGATGTATGGCCACGTCGTCAGCGCGGAAGCCGCAGAAACCAGCGAGTAGCTCGCTTACCGTCGTGGAATAATCGAGGAGCCGATCACGTTCGAGGAGCCACCCGACGGGTTCGTCCACACCACTCGCACCTGGGTTGCCTCGGGGTCGGTCGACTCGCGGGTGACGAGGCTGTCACCTCGGCGGTAGGTTTGCCCGCTGAGGTCGACATCGTCGTCTTCGAGTCCCGCGATGCTGAGGCGATCGCCGTTGACTGGGCTACCGCCAACGTGGGTGATCGTCACCGCGTTGTCGCTCGTGTACGTAAACTCGAAACTCGCCCGCGGCGGCGCGCTTGAGAACTCTTCGCTCACCTCGAAGACGACCGGGCTGATGAGTGCGACGAGCGCAATCGTAATGCCGATCAGCAGAATAACTCCGACGACAGGGCTCACGGCCGCATCGTCGCCAACAAACGTGAGCCGAGTCATGATGGGTGAACGTGATCGGCGAAACCGCCGGCACGCGTACCTAAAGCCATCAGCGAGGTCCGTATAAATCTTGCCTCGGTACCTCAAGAGCAACGGAGTCGACATCGCGGAGGTGGGTGAATAGTCGAATCGAGGGGCACCGACGGTGTCGGTTGCGCGCGATCAGGTCACGACCGCGTCCGACGAGGTCGACTCGGTCTCATAGTCGGGAAGCAGTTGGAGCGCTTCATCGGCGGCCCCGAGAACTGACACCTCGTAGCTCGTCACGTAGGCCAAAATGGCTATTTGCACCGGAAGCATGAGGACGAACCCAATGAGCAACGCTCCCGCGACCAACACGACGAGGCCGACGATGCCGACCGTCGAGCCGACCGCCGCGCTGATGCCGCCGAACACGCCAAACACCACGGCGATGGCAACGAGTGCAGCGACCGCGAGAACCGCCCCATAGATGACAAGCCCGATGATCGATTGGCCGATGCCGATCGCCAACAACAACACGAAATGCACGAGTAGATAGACGGCGAACTGCGAGAGTTGGCCGCGAAGCACGGGCCAAAAGCGTCGCCAGCCGTCGAGAACACCGCTGTCGGTGACGACCATCGTCGGCACGACAAACTCCTCGGTTACGCGCATGATAAAAAGGTAGACGAGAGCGAGCGTTCCACCGAAAATCACGGCGAGAACCGCGCCCACAAGAACGGAGAGACCCGAGCCAAACGGGAGCGAATCGCCGAACCAGAGCGCCAGTGCCACCGCGACGACCGGGATGGCGGCGACCAGGTTGACCGCGAGTTTGAATCCGAACAGGCCGAGCGCCTGTGAAAACCGTCGCTGGGCGGGTTCGAGCAGCGCGACCGACCCGGTGTGAAGCGCGTCATAAAAGACGAACCGGAGCGTTTCGGTCAGCAACGAAATCGCGAGTCCGAGCACCACCAGCCCGGCGACGATCGCGATTACAACGCCCAGTTCCGGCATCGTCGTCAGCGTGGCGAGCTCGGCTGTCGGATCGGGGGCCGGTTCGCCGAAGCCCGCTCCGGGTAGCCCACCGGGCGAGGGATCCGCCGAGAACGACGAGGTGATATTGAGGATGCTAGTTCCTGTGCCACCGCCGACACCGACAAAAATGGCGATGAAGCCGAGAATGAGCCAGCCGCGGAGGGAACACGATGCGAGGAACGACCGCGCCGAGTGGAAGGCGTCGTCGGCGCTGTCGATTGCGTACCAGGACATATCGGGTGCATCATCGACCAGTTGAAAAACAGTTTCGGCACGCTGTCAACAATCTGTACAACCGTATCGAACAAATCCACCGGCGAACGCCCACGCCGTCTGCGAGCGACCCGGCTCAGATGAACGGAATAACGTCCGGCATCGGGAGCAGTGGGATGGCGAACAAGCCGAGGATCGTGAGCGCACCGACAAACAACGGAATCGCCACGAGTGCGAGCGTCGTCTCGCTCACAACCTGCCGGACGTCGGTGAGCATCGTCGAAAGCGATGGCGTGTCGCTCAGCCGGAGCATGCCCAGTTCGAGACCGAATAGGATGACTGTCGCGCTCGCCGAGACCATGCAGAACGGACAGATCTCACCGATAACGCCAAGCTGCAAGTAGACGAAGTACACCGAAAACAACACGCCGCTGGCCGTGATTGGCGTGAGGATTTTGATGATGAGCGGGTGTCGCGTGTCGAACCACCACAGCGAGAGTCCCAGGGTGAACAGATAGTAGACGGCACCAAAGGTCGCCAGTGGAATCCCAAACACGTAGGCCCATGGGCTTGTGATGACCGCAATACTGCCTTGTGTGAGCGCCGGCGAACCGGCCGGAATCGCCGGTAGTGCAAACAAATGAATCGCTGTGAGCATCAGGCTGACCATCCAGCCAACGGCAGCAACGCCAGCAAAGACGGTAAAGAGCGTCGAAACGCCTGTCC
>LKMS01000108.1 GCA_001563965.1 Haloferacaceae archaeon PL-Br10_E2g29
GCGACCGCGTTCGACGAAACCGTGATTTCGACCGAGAAACTCGTTGCCGACGTTCGCGAGTCGGTTCGCGTCGAGGACATCGTCGAGTACGAGGGGCTGCCGGCGGGCCCGCGCGTCGACTCCTCGGACGCAATCATCGTCGTTGAGGGGCGCGCGGACGTGCTTCAGCTGCTGAAGTACGGCATTAAAAACGCCATTGCGACCGAGGGAACTGACGTGCCGAGCGCGCTCGCCACACTCTCGACCGAACGGACGACCACCGTATTCGTCGACGGCGACCGCGGCGGGGAGCTCATTTTGCGCGAACTGCTACAGGTTGGCGAGGTTGATTTCGTCGCCTTCGCACCACCCGGCCAGTCGGTCGAAGACCTCTCGCGAAGCGACGTGCTCGACATGCTCAGACAGAAAGTCGCCGCGAGTCGGCTCGAAGGCGACACGAACGTCCGCGAAACCGTCGCCGACATCATCGATCGCGACGGCGCACACCCCGCAACACCGACAGACCAACCCGAACACACGATGGGTGCGTCGATAGCGCCAAGCGAGACAGGCGTCGATCACGACACGTCGCCAGCCGAGGTCAAGGTTATCCCGACCGGCAGTGCCGAGCCCAGAGAGGATCGGAGTGAGCCGGAACGCGAAGTCAGTCCACAAGAATCACCCACCGAAGACACCGACGTCGACACCGCCGACAGCGACGAACCACCGGCCGAGCGCAACGACGAAGTCGACGGCGACGCCGAATCAACCAACGCAAAATCAGCCGACGACGAGGACGACGACAGCAACGACAGCGAGGACAGCAACGACAGCAACGACAGCGAGGACAGCCCAACAGTCGGCCAGCCGGCCACGCTCCGCAGCCACGTTCGCGAGGTCATCGACAAAAAGCGCGAGTGTGGCCGACTGCTTGGAGCCGAGTTCGAAACGCTCGACGAAACCGCGTGCGGAGACCTCGTTGAAGCCATCGACGCTGCTGGCGACGTGTTTTCGATCGTCGTCGACGGCGAACTCACCCAACGACTGCTCGATGCGGCAGCCCAACACGGCGTCGACCACATCGTCGCCCGCGAAACCGGCGAGTTCGTCAAAAAACCCGTCGGCACGAGGGTGCTGACCGCCGACCAACTCCGTCCGCCCGAACCCGAAATCGAGGCCTAATCGCTACGCCGATCCGGGGCCGTCAGGAGTGTTCTCGTCACAATACCGAAGCGTGAGCCCCTTGCTCGTCTCGAACTGGTCGGCCGTCCGTTCGTGTTCGACGAAACCCATCGATTCGTACAGCGTCCGCGCGGCCGTGTTGTCGGCGGCGACGTGGACCGTCACCGGCGGTGTCGCCGACGCGAGAACCGCCGAGCACAACGCTCGTGCCCGGCCCTCGCGCCGGTAGTCGGGCCCAACAGCGAGTTCGACGAGATGGGTCGTTTCGCCGGAAACGGCTAACACGTAGCCAACCGGCTGCTCGTCAGGCGTCGAATCGGCTGCAATCCGATCGGCGACACTCACACGCAACTGAAACGAGCAGGTCGGAGGTGGTGAGTCGAGTTCTTCGATGGCCGCCGAAAGCAACACAGGCGATGGTTCGGCGAGATACGATTGCAGTCGACGGAGTGCTGAAGCGTCGGATGGTCGAGCGGGTCGGATCGTTGGATCGGTCGGATGCATAGCTGAGGCCGATTACAACACGACGAACGCGAGTGCAACGCTTGCGAGGGCCCCGCTCAGCGTGGCCAGAAAGTTGACCGCCTGGTTGCCGAGACGGTCGCCCTCAACCGTCGCACCGAGCACACTGTCGACGGTGATGCCGACAAGCCCGCCGGCGGCGACGACGCCGGCGGCAAGCGCACCGCCAAGCGGCAGGACGAGCGTCGCAAGCACGCCAATAAGCGAGACACCGACGAGGCCGGCGAGTTCGCCCTGCCATGTCACCGCGCCGTCAGTCCCGGGCGGCACCGGTTCGAGCGTCGTGACCAGCCGTGGACTGTCGTACAGCGAGCCGATTTCGCTCGACAGCGTATCGCCCAGCGCGGTCGCCAACGAGCCACTAAACGCGAAGAGAAACACGACCGAGGGCACGGCGAGTTCCGGGAGTTGATCGGCCGCCGCAAATCCCAACACGGCGAGCAGCGCGACCGCGGCGTTGGCCAGCACGTTGCCGATGCCGCGCGCGCCGTCGTTGTCCTCGGCGACCCCCCGGGACTGTTTGTCGTCGTAGCGGAACTTCGAGGAGAGCGCACCGATCGAAAAAAACGCGATCAACACGGCAAACCAGCCGAAGCCACCCAGCACGATGGTGAGCACACCCGCGAGCACGCCGGTCAGCATGCCCGACACGGAAGCGGTTCCCAGCGCGTACGAGAGCGCGCCGAGGGCGACGGTGACGACGAAGGCAGCGACGAGCTCGGCCGGCGGAACGGTGATGACGAGTTCGGCGAAAAACCAGATGACCAGGCCGACCGAGAGCACGACGAGCGGGTCGTCGCGTTCGTACAGCAGGTCACGGAGGAGCGCCGCAACGAGCGCGCCGACGATCGCGACGACGAGCAGCACCGACCAGTCGATGGCGGTCGCCTCAAGCCACGAAACGGCGGACTGGGCGAACACCGCGGCCAGAAAGCCGGCGGCGACAAAGCCTGTAACCACGAGAAACGGCTCGTCGCTCGTGACGCGGGCGGCCTGCGCGCCAAGGTTGCCAAAGCCCAGAATGAACAGCGCGGCGACGAAGATGTCGACCGGCAGCGGCGCGTGGGGCAGTCCCAACAACAGCGCGAGGGCGGCCGCGGCGAACGCAAAGCCGGCAAGCCCGTTGAGCCGGCCATCGCGCCAGTCGCCAGGGCGGGCAAACAGCTCGAAAAGAGGGCCGTCGTCAACAAGAAATGCGGCGGCGAGGCCGATCGCGACGAATACGAGGGCGACCGCCGCCCCGAGAATCGGTGCCGCCAGCCCGAGGGTCGCGACAGCCGCGAACGCGCCCGCGCGGCGGAGCTGTCGAGTCACACCACGGGATATCCGTGACGACCACTTAACCCTCCCGACATGGCCCCAAACCGCCAATCTCCCGCCGACTCCGTCGCCATCGACGGCCGCGACGTGCTTTTATTCACGGCGTGTGAGAGGTTCAGTTGTGCTGTATGATGCGTATCTCGCGGCCCGACTGCGACACCATCCCGGCGAGCCGCCAGCACACGTTGCCGTCGTCATCACCGAGCGCGACCTGCTCGAACAAGGGGCCTACGAGACGTTGTCGGCGCTCTTTCGGTGGGCGTTCGCGTACGGCGCCGAACGCGTCACCATCTCGGTGAGCGTGCTCGACGAGAGCGTGATTCCGACGCTACGCCGGGAGTTGGCCGACATTACGGCTCCAGAGCCGGTGGCAATCCGACGACCGGGCGACACCGAACGCGCGACCGACCCGATTCAGATAAGCATCGGCCTCGGCGGCAAACGCGAGTTCACCGAAACCGTCCGCCACCTGGCCGCCGCCGTCGACGAGGGCACGCTGTCACCCGACGAGATCAGCGAACGCGACATCGACGACGGCCTCGTGTTCGGCGACGAGCCGGATCTGGTGATCAAAACCGGGGCCGAACGGCTCTCGGATTTCATGATCTGGCAGTCGGTGTACGCGGAGCTCTACTTTACCGACGTCAACTGGCGGGATTTCCGCAAGCGCGACTATCTCCGTGCGCTGCTCGAATACAAGCGCCGAACCCGCCGGTTTGGTCGATAATCCGCGGAATCAGTCAGCCGAGTCGGGGTCAACCGACTCATCGGGCGAGCGAAACGGGCCGGTGCCGTGTTGGGACTCGGGTGTCGGCGGGTTGCTGGCGGCGTCGGCAAGTTCGGCCTCGATTGCCTGGTCGGCAGTCGGCAGCCGCTCGATCAGTCGGCGACTGGCGGCACGAGCGTCGGCGAGTTCGGTTGCGGCCACCGCACCGACCAGCGTCGCCGCCCGCTCGACGGTCGTCTGTTGCCACGAGGCCGCACGGGACTCGTAGGTGCGGATCGCCCGCAGAAAATCGATTTTTTCGAACGCCGGCCAGTAGGGTGCACAAAAGTAGGCGGCGGCCTCGTTGCCGTTGGCGTGCCACGGGAGGAAGTTCGAGGTGCGCTCGTCGCCGCCGGTCCGGATGATCAGGTCGACGTCGCGGATCGGCTGGCAGTAGAGAAACGATTCGACCGTGTCGACATCGATCTCCTCGGTGGCGAGTCGGTCGTCGTCGACGGCGGTCGCAATTTCGCGGGTCGCCCGGAGCAACTCGGCGCGACCGCCGTAGGCCAACGCAACCGTGAGTCGGAAGTCGTCGTAGTCGGCCGTCCGAGATTCGGCGGTCTCGATGGCCGCACGAACGCGGTCGGGGAGGCGGCCGAGGTCGCCGATGGCGCGAATCGCAACGCGGTTGTCGTGAATCTGGTCGCGTTCGGCGAGTTCGAGCAGTTTCGATTCGATCAGATCGAACAGTGGTTCGCGCTCGGCGGCCGGTCGGTTGAAGTTCTCGGTCGAAAACGCGTACAGTGTCAGCTCTTGAATATCGAGATCGAGACACCACGACAGCACCTGTTCGGTGGTGTCGGCACCCGCCCGATGGCCGTCGGGGGCAGCGTCGCCGCGGCTCCGGGCGTACCGGCGGTTGCCGTCCTGAATAATCGCGACGTGGGTCGGCCCCGACTCGATATCGCGGCGGAGCGAACGCTCGTAGGCGGGTCCCAGGCGGTGGCGAAACCACGAATGAAGACGACCGTGGCGGTCGAAAGGGGACGGCATCTACCAGTAGTAACCTGCCGAACGTATGTGTGTGTTGTGATTCCGACAGGATTGGGCGACGAACAGAACAGAACTGTGAATCGACCGCTGAAACGGAACCGTGTTCAGGCCAGTTCGTTGATGTTGTCGACGATGGCGTCGGCAAACTCGCTGGTGGCGAGTTTCTCGCCGCCCTCGATCTGGCGGTGCAGGTCGTAGGTGACCGTGCGGTCGACGATCGTCTGTTCGACCGCGTCGCGAACGAGTTGGGCGGCGTCTTTCCAGCCGAGATAGTCGAGCATTTCACGACCCGAGAGAATCATCGCGGTCGGGTTGACCTTGTCCTCGCCGGCGTACTTTGGCGCGCTGCCGTGAACCGGTTCGGCCAGACAGCGGCCGTGGCCGTAGTTCGCCCCCGGTGCAATGCCGAGCCCACCGATCTGTGCGCCGGCGGAGTCCGACATGTAGTCGCCGTTGAGGTTCATCGTGGCGACCACGTCGTACTGATCCGTGCGGGTCAGGATCTGCTGGAGCATATTGTCGGCGATGCGGTCATTGACGACAACGGTGCCGTCGGGCTGTTCGCCGTCGTACTCCTCCCAGAGTTCGTCTTCGGTGAGCACGTCGTCGCCGTACTCCTCTTCGGCGACCTCATAGCCCCAGTCGCGGAACGCGCCCTCGGTGAACTTCATGATGTTGCCCTTGTGGACGAGCGTGACTGTCGGGCGGTCGTTCGCGATGGCGTAGTCGATCGCCTCACGGATGAGCCGCTTCGAGCCAAACTCGGTAATCGGCTTAACGCCGATGCCGACGGGGCCGTCGTGAATCGTGTTGTCGAAGCCCATCTCGTCTTCGACGAACGCTTTGACCTGCTGGACGTCGTCGGTGCCGGCTTCCCA
>LKMS01000109.1 GCA_001563965.1 Haloferacaceae archaeon PL-Br10_E2g29
CCGAACCGGGCGGCGCTCTCGGGTGAGGTCGACGCCGTGGAGTTCGGTGAGCGTTCGACTGAGTTTGCCGACCTTTTCGGGCGTTGCGCGCTCGATCTGGCTTCGGATCACGTCCGTGTTTCCGATAATGCCGACCAGTTTGCCCTCGTCGTCGACGACCGGGAGCTTTCGAACACCTGCACGAAGAATCACGCGAGCGGCATCGGTGACGCGCATCTCGGGATCCGCCACGAGAATGTCGGTCGACATCACCTCACTGATTGGGGTGTCGCCGTCGACACCCAACAGATCTTGGGCCGTGACAAACCCCTTGACGGTCCGCCCCGAGCAGACCGGAAACCCGTTGTGGCAGTCGGTATCGCTCACGAGTTGCGTGACCACTGCCACCGTGTCGGTTGGCGACACCGTGGCGACCTCGTGGGTCATATACTCGGCCACCCGAGGGTTGTGTTCCATCGCTGCCCGTACTCCGACAGCAAATAAAAAGCCATTGACACCGATTTCCCCCGCGTTATCGGCGATTATCACACAGACGTCAGGTTGATCGGTTCTGTTGTTTCGACCTATCACATTTCGTGATGGTGGTTGGGAGTCACCGACTGCATCGACTGCTCTTTCGGCGAGAAGGTATCTCAGCCGGTACGTCGGTGTCACCCCGCGACGCAATCGAACACTCGATTACTCCGGGCGGCCCCTTTGGGAACCGAGCGCGGCAAAAAACCGTTCGGCAACCATCTCACGGACGACTGCCGAAAGCGATGCGTCGTCGTCGGCGTCTTCGAGCAGTCCGAGCGGCAGTTGCGCACCGGCCATATCTGCGTGCCCGCCCGCGCTTCCGATCTGGCCGAGCGCATCGCGGAGTGTCTCGCCGAGATCGACCTCGGGGCCACGGGCGCGTCCGGAGACGTAAATGGTTCCATCGACGTAGCCGAACACGATGACCGTCGAAATACCCTCCATATTGAGCAGTTCCTCGGCGGCCTGCGCAAGCGCGTCACGGTCGGCAATCCGGCCGACACAGCTCGCAAGCGCCGTCTCTCGAACCTCCCGTTCGTCAATCGCGGTCGCGAGGATGGCGATCACGCTCGGGCTGACGCTCGGCGACTCGATTCGTCTGAGCGTTCCTCCGTCGGCGTACGCCGAGAGAAACGAGGCGGCCTCGAAATCCGCCGGAGACACCTCTCGAGTGAACCCCTTTGTATCGGTCTGAATGCCATACAGCAGGGCGGTCGCCAGCGACTCGGCTGGCGTCCGGCCGAGCCGACGGAAGTACTCGACCATGATCGTGCTTGTCGACCCACTGTCGGGACGAATGTCGAGATAGCGTCCGTTCGATTCGAGCGGAACCCGCGGTGGGTGGTGGTCGACGACGATGCTGACGGGGGTTTCCGGCGGGAGGCTGTCGTTGACGCCGGGCCGAGCGTGATCGACAAGCGCGATTGCACCGTAGTCGTCGGGGTCGAACGCGGTGGCATCGAGATGTTGCAGTGAGAGCGACAACAGATTGACGAGCGCGCGGTTTTCCTGATGCGTGATTTCGCCGAAGTAACAGGCGTTGGCTGGCACGCCAATCGACTCGGCGATTTCGGCCAGCGCCAGCGCGCTCGCAATCGCGTCGGGATCAGGATTGTCGTGGGCGACAACCGCAAGCGGCTTCGAGAGCGGGCGAATCTCCGCGAGTAGCCGGTACATCTGCCCCGGTTGCGGCCCGCCGGTGGTGTCGAGCACGCGGTCAGCCACGTCGCGTGTCGGATCAATAACGCGATCTGCCAGCGCCAGCAGTCGCTCGCGTTGGGCGCGTGTCGCCTCAACGCCGATCACGACGCTGATGGTGGCTCCGGGGAAGTTTTCGCGGGCGACCGTTGCGATCCACTCGGTGCGCTCGACGCTTTCGTCGGCGACGACGACGAAGTCCGCGTGCGACGGAAACTGCGTGGCGTCGGTTGGATCGCTCTCGACGGCGGGAATTTTCGAATCGCGCAGCGTCGTCACCCAGCCGGGATCGTCGGTGACGACGAAGAGCGTGCCGGGATGGCCGACCGCGTGCTCGACAAGGCTGCTCCCGATAGAGCCATCGCCGAGGATAAGCCGGCTGATCATACGCACATAACGTGCCGATTCGGGAAAACGGTGCCGTGTCGACAGCGCGGGATCCGGGCGGCCCGCGACAACCCACTCAGGCGAACACGGCGGCCGCGGCGGCTTCGGCGGTCTCGATGACCGGGCCGAATCCGGGCAGCAACAGGATCGTCATGACGGCGGCGACGATGACGGCAGCGTACAGGCCGGTCGGTTTCGTGTCGAGCGCATCGAGGTTGCCGTTTGGCTCCTCGATCCAGAGCGCCTTGACGACCCGGCTGTAGTAGTACAGCGAGAGCGCGCTGGTGATCGCACCCACGGCCGCGAGCCACCAGAAGCCGGCGTTGATCGCACCGGCGAACAGGAAGTACTTCGAAAAGAAGCCACCGAACACGGGTAGGCCGGCGAGGCTGAACATGAAGACGGCCATCGCCACACAGGCCATCGGGGCCTTCTGGGAGAGCCCCGCGTAGTCGTCGAAGGTTCGGCCGACGCCCCAGTACTCGACCATCGCGATGAACAGGAATGCGCCGGTGTTCATGAAGCCGTAGACGAGCAGGTGCGCCATTGCCGCGCCCATGACCGCGGCGTTGGCGTCGGTCGCCCCCGCCGAGATCGCGGCCAATCCGATCAGGCCGTAGCCCGCATGGCCGATCGAGGAGTACGCCAACATCCGTTTGACGTTCTCTTGGGTTGCCGCCGCGAAGTTACCGAGCGTCATCGTTGCAACCGCGAGAATCCCGAACAACAGCGCCCAGTCGATCGCGATCTCCATCGCGGGAACGAACGCCTCGGCGAACACGCGGAAGGCGACGACGAAGCCGGCGGCCTTCGAGGCCGACGAGAGGAACGCACTCACGGGTGCGGGTGCGCCCTCGTAGGCTTCGGGTGCCCAGAAGTGGAACGGCACCGACGCGATCTTAAAGGCGAAGCCGCCGGCAATCATGAGAATGCCGACGCCGAGAATACCCGACAGATCGTCCACGTTCGTGATTTCCTCGGCGATCTCCGACAGCAGGAGCGTGCCGGTTGCGCCGTAGACGAGGCTGATACCGAACGCCAACACCGCCGAGGAGACCGCGCCGATCAGGAAGTATTTGAGCCCGCCCTCGACGCTGCCACGGTTGTCCTTGAGGTACGCAACGAGCGCGTACGAAGGAAGCGAGGCCATCTCGAGGCTGATGAAGACGGTCGCCAGCGAGTTCGACGACGCCATAAGTGCCATCGCGGTCGTCGCGAACAGCAACAGCGAGTAGAACGCGGCGGGGTTCTCGTCGTCAGCGAGATAGTCGTAGCTTGCCACAATCACCAGCAACGCGACGCTGGCGAAAATCGCAGTGAAGAACAACGACATGCCGTCGACGACGATTGCGCCGCTGAACAGGCTGATCGCCCCGCCCGCGTCGGTTTGGCCCGTGCCGGCGACGAGATACCAGACGGTGACGCCGAGTGCGGCGAGCGTGCCGACTGCGGAGGTGCCGGCGAGGATGCTGTTCGAGCGGCTGTCGGGATCGATGCTGTCGATTGCCAACACGGCCAGCGCGGTTGCCGCCAGCAACAACACCGGCGCAAGCGTCCACGAAGCGAACAACCAGTTCGTCTGTTCGAGCTGCAGCGCAAGCGCGCTCATTGGTCGACACCTCCCAGTTCAAGAATCGGAACGGTTGCATCGAGGATCATATCGAAGAACAACGAGGGCACAACACCGAGCAGGATGATCGCCGCGAGCAAGGCGACGAGCGGAGCGATGTCGTGCAGCGGTGCGCGACCGATCTCGTAGTCGGTTTCGAGCCTAAAGGGCCCGAACAGCGTTTTCTGCATTGCCAACAGCAGGTAGCCAGCGACGATGACGATGCCGAACATCGCCAGCGCGGTGAACACCGGCGCGTACGGCAGCACCGTCGAACCGAACGAGCCCGCGAAGATGAAGAACTCGCCGGCGAAGCCAGCCATGAGCGGCAGGCCCATGTAGGCGAACGCGCCGGCAACGAGAATCCACACCGCAACGGGCATCCGGTCGGCGAGTCCGGACATGTCGCTCACGATCCGGGTGTGCGTCGAGTTGTAGATGACGCCGACCGCCATGAACATCAGCCCCGAAATCAGGCCATGAGCGACCATCTGGAACGTCGCGCCACCGACACCGAACTCGGTGAAGGCGATCAGCCCCAAAATCACGTAGCCCATCGACGAGACGGAGGAGTACGCGACGATCCGTTTGAGGTCGGTCTGGGCGAGCGCGAGCATCGCGCCGTAGATCACCGAGATGACGGCGATGATGCCGATCGGAATCGCGAAGAAACTCGCCTGCTCCGGCAACATGGTGAAGTTGAACCGCAACAGCGCGTACGTTCCCATCTTCAGCAGGACGCCGGCCAGCATCACCGAAACGGGCGTTGGCGCTTCAACGTGAGCATCGGGCAGCCAGGTGTGAACCGGGAACACCGGCACCTTGACCGCAAAGCCAATGAACATCGCCGCGAAGGCGACGAGCGCGAGTGTTTCCGCGCCGAGCCAGTAGAAGTCGCCGAGTTCGCCCGCCGCGAGCGACTGGGTGATTTCGGGCAGGCCGAACGAGTCGACCGGCAGCGAGAACACCAGCATCATGAAGCCGATGAACATCACCAGCGACGCGATGTTGGTGTAGACGAAGAACTTGATCGCGGCGTACTTCCGGCGTGGGCCGCCCCAGACGCCGATGAGGAAGTACATTGGCACCAACACGGCCTCCCAGAAAATGAACCAGAGGAAGAAGTCGAGCGCGACGAAGACACCGATCAGGTTGGCCTCCATCAGCAGCATCAGGCCGTAGAACTGGCTCTGTCGGCTGTCAATCGGCGTCCAGGCGCTAACGATCGCCAGCGCCGAGAGGAACGTCGTCAACACGACCAGCGGCAGGCTGATGCCGTCGAGGCCGACGAACCACTGGAGCTCGTAGCCCGCGATTTCGAGCCACGGGACGGCCGTTTCGAAGGAGATGTCGCCACCGGTGAGCGCGTTGCCGCCGCTTTCGAACGCCCACCACATGTAGAGGCTGCCCGCGATGGGAACCAGACTCAGCCCAAAGGCGAGTTTGGCGGCGTACTTGTTCGGAACCGCGAAGACGAGCAGTGCAGCCGCAAAGGTGAACGCGAGTAGTGCTTCGATTATCATACGAACCAGCCTCCCAGCAAGCCGAAGACGACAAGCAACGCCGTCAGCCCGAGTGTGAGCAACAACGCGTAGTTGCCGACGATCCCGGTCTGGATCCGCTTGAGCCGGTCGCCGCTGACGAGGCTGACCGAGGAGACACCGTTGACGACGCCGTCGACGATGCCCTGATCAAAGATGTCTGCGCCGGCAGCAACCCGCTGGGTGCGCCCGGCGAGCCAGACCTGGAACTCGTCTTGGTAGTAGTTGTTGTACAGCAGCGTCTTTGCGCCACCGAGTTTGGCCGTGTGTTCGACCGGCTCGGCGACGTTGTACAGCCGAAGGGCGACGAGCGCACCGAGCACAGCCAGCCCGAGTCCGAGGCCGGCGGCGACCAGCAGCGTTGTCGTC
>LKMS01000110.1 GCA_001563965.1 Haloferacaceae archaeon PL-Br10_E2g29
ACCGACTGCCTGCGGCCCGAACGGTCGAGTACGCCGGCCATCGGTTTGCGGTGACACACACGGTTCGCGGGGGCAACACGGCGCTTGCGTTGTTCGGTCGTGAGCGTGACGCTGACGCGGTCATTTTCGGCCACAGCCACCGGCCGACGGTCGACTCCAGCGGATCGATTCCGCTCGTGAATCCGGGCAGTCACGCCCAGCCGAGAGGCTACCGGGCTGCACACGCCGAACTCACGCCGCGCGACGACGGCACGCTGCGGGGCCAACTTGTCACACCCGATGGCGACGTATTCGAGCAGTTCACGCTCGCCGCGCCCCAACCGTGATTCTCGCGTACGAATCGTGAACGACAGCCACACGTCGAAATGCCTTTCATCGGCCACCCGGTATGAGGGGTATGGTCGTGTCCGTCCTCGCCAACGATCCCGTCTGGGTCGGACTCGTGGTCGTGCTGATCGTACTGGTTCTCTTCGGCTATCTGTTGATGCGCCGAACCGTCATAGGGCTTCGCGAGGGGTACCGTGAGAGCCAACGGCGCGACTGAGTTGTCTCGCGAACGCATGATGTGCCCATCTAATTTCCCAATTCGGGCCCACATATGATCGACGCCGTCACACTCGGCACGTTCGTCATTGCGGGTGCAGCCAGTCTCTTCATGGCGTGGGCCATCGGTGCGGGCTCCTCGGGGTCGACGCCGTTTGCGCCGGCGGTCGGCGCGAACGCCATCTCGGTGATGCGCGCGGGGCTCGTTGTCGGCGTGCTGGGCTTTCTCGGCGCGGTGTTTCAGGGCGCAAACGTCACCGAAGCCGTCGGCAGCGAACTCATCATCGGCGAACCGCTGTCGGCGACTGCAGCGATCATCGGGCTGCTCGTTGCCGCCGTCCTCGTCGCCATCGGCGTGTTTGCGGGCTATCCGATTGCGACCGCGTTCACCGTCACGGGCGCGGTCGTCGGCGTCGGCCTCGCAATGGGCGGCGAGCCCGCGTGGGCGAAGTACGCCGAAATCCTCACGCTCTGGACGCTCACCCCGTTCGTCGGCGGGGGCCTCGCGTTTGCCATCGCCAGACTACTCCGTGGCGACCGGTTTGATGAGGAACGACTCATCGCGCTGTTGGGCGGCATTATCGGTGTGCTACTCGTCAACATCGGCTTTGCCTTCTTGGGCCCGCCCGACGGCGACGGCTCGATTGCGGGCAGTCTCGGTGGCGCACTCGGTTTCCCCCCAGTCGCCGGTGTCGACGCCGGTCGGCTGCTCGTGACCGCCGGTGCCGCCGGTCTCGCTGCGCTCATCGTCTGGGCGGACCTTCGACGCGACCGCGTTGCAGGCGAACGACGGTTTCTCCTGTTTTTGGGCGGGCTCGTCGCGTTTTCGGCAGGCGGGAGCCAGGTTGGTCTGGCGATCGGCCCGCTGGTTCCACTGCTTGGTGACACCGCGATTCCGCTGTGGGCAATTCTCGTCGGTGGGGGGCTTGGGCTTCTGGTCGGCTCGTGGACGGGCGCCCCACGGATGATCAAGGCCATCGCGCAGGACTACTCCTCGCTCGGCCCGCGTCGCTCGATTGCTGCACTTATCCCCTCGTTCGTGATTGCCCAAGCTGCCGTCGCATTCGGCATTCCCGTCTCGTTCAACGAGATTATGGTCAGCGCCATCGTCGGCAGCGGCTACGCCGCGGGCAACGCGGGCGTGAGTGGCAGAAAAATGGGCTACACCGTGTTGGCGTGGATTGCCTCACTTGTCGGCTCGTTCGTCCTCGCCTACGGTATTTACGCCGCGGTTTCGCTCGTGTTGTAGCCCTGCTACCGACCACACGGTTCACTCGGTGAGTTCGGCCTCCTCGCTCTCGTCGGTTTTTGGATACTCGTCGGTGACGGTGATTCGAGCCCGCAGAATCCGGGTGTGATCGACCTCTTCGATCCGAATAACCACGCCGTCGTACTCGAACTCCTCGCCTTCCTCGACGAGGCGGCCGGCCCGATTGAACACGAAGCCGGCGAGCGTTTCGAACTCTTCGCCCTCCGGCAGGTCGATGTCGAGCACGTCGTTCACCTCGTGAATGTTGACCTCACCACGGACGAGCGTCGTCTGGGCATCGACCGATTCGAACGGTTCGTCCTCGTCGCCTTCGAGAATGTCACCGACGATCTCTTCGACCATGTCTTCGAGCGTGATTATTCCCTCCGTGGTTCCGAACTCGTCGAGCACGATCACCATCTGGAGGCGGTTTTCCTGCATCTCGGCCAGCAGTTCATCGACGTTTTTGGATTCGGGCACGTGGAGCGTCGGCTGGACGACGTCCGTGAGTGCGCCGGGCGTCTCGCTGTAGTGGAATTCGCGAACGAGATCGCGGACGTTGACAATGCCGATGATGTTGTCGAGGTTGCCGTCGTACACCGGAATCCGGACATGATCGTGTCTGATACAGACCCCGATTGCGTCCTCGAGTGTGGCGTTTTTCGAGACGGCGTTGACATCCAGTCGTGGCGTCATCACCTCTTTGGCGATCGTCGAGTTGAACGTGAAGATGCGTTTGAGCATCTCGCGTTCTTCCTCTTCGATGACGCCCTCGCGCTCGCCGGTTTTGATGATATCTTGGATCTCGTCGCGCGTAACGTACGGCGATTCGATCGTCGAGGTGCTGCCCATGAGCCGGTTGACAATGCGGGTGAGTCGGTCGAAAACGATGATGAGCGGAAACAGCACGTACTCCGAGAGTTTGAGCGGCCGAGCGATTCGTAGCGCCCACGACTCGGTGTTTTCGACGGCGTAGGATTTCGGGGCGCTCTCGCCGAACAACAACACGAGCGCCGTGATGCCGAACGTCGCCGCCAACACCGCTTGGCCCTGGGTCAGATACAGTCCGAACAACGCGGTTGCAATCGACGACATCGCGATGTTGACGATGTTGTTGCCGACGAGAATCGTCACCAACAGTCGATGCGGGTCATCCTTGAGTTTTTTGACGGTTTTCGCATGTCTGACGCCCTCGTCGACCATCGAGTCGATCCGGTGTTGCGGCAGCGAAAAGAAGGCGATCTCGGAGGAGGAGAAAAATCCGGAGAGACCGATCAGCACGATAATTGTGAGAACGCCCAACACGGTAATCGTGCCCGTGTCGAACACCGGAACCTGCAGCAGCGACGTCGCGAGCAACTCGGCTCCGAGCGATAACCCCATGTTTCTGAAAGTTGCTCGGGGCGCGAATTAAGCGTTGTCCTCGGCGTGTCGACTACTGACACCCCACGACTGCAGTTCACACGGCGAGCGTCTCTCCACCACGAGCGGTGCAGTAAAGAGCGTCCTGTTCAAACAGGGGACAATGGCAAAACGTCGCTGTGACGGCTGCGGCAAGAAAGTAAAAATCGCCGGAGGCATCGGCGACCTCTGGGGATTCAACTTCGGGCCGACCGGCGGGATGATTCTCGAACTTACCGACGGGACCGAGCATTTCCTCTGTCTCGACTGTGTGGATTCGCTTCCCGAAGACCACGAGCCGACCGCCGTCGACGTGGCCGCGCTGCCGACCGAGTCCGAGTGAGTCCGTGTCGCTGTCGGCGGTGTTGTTTCTGCTTTGTTCCTCGCATCGATGACCCGAGACCCGCACGTTTTTGCCCGCTGCGAGCGGACCGCCAGCCGTGAACCCCGCTCGCATTGTCGACGCGTTTCCGGCGCCGAGTTTCCGGGGCACACAGAAACAGGCGCTTGCGGACATCCGCGCAGCGTTTGACGTCGACAACGACGTTGTGCTCGTTCGCGCGCCGACCGGCAGCGGCAAATCGCTGCTTGCGCGGGCGATTATGGGCTGTGCGCGAACGCTAGAGGAAGCGACGCCCGCCCAGCCGACGGGGGCGTACTACACGACCCCGCAGGTTTCCCAACTCGATGCGGTCGAGGCTGACTCGCTGCTTGCGGATTTTAACGTGATTCGTGGAAAGGGCAACTACAGCTGTATTCTCCCGGGCGAACACGACACGCCGGTCAACCAGGCGCCCTGTGCGCGGCAGAAGGGTTTCGACTGCACGGTCAAACACCGCTGTCCGTACTACTCGGATCGCGCCATCGCGTCGGCCCAGCCGCTGGCGGCGATGACGTTGGCATACTTCATGCAGACCGCCGGCTCCGACGTGTTCGGGACGCGCGATGTCGTCGTCATTGACGAGGCCCACGGGCTTGCCGAATGGGCCGAAATGTACGCAACAATCGAACTCTCACCCGAGCGGGTTCCGGTTTGGGACGACGTGGGCGTGCCCGACGTGACTGCCGCGGACGACCCGGTCGAACGCGCTTCGCGCTTCGCCGAAACGCTCGCTGGCGTCTGTTCGCGCAGCAAAGACGAGCTAACGAACAGCCCCGAACTCTCACCCGCGGAGGTCGCGCGGCGCGACCGACTCAGCGAACTTATTTCCGAACTCACATGGTTTGTCGAGGACTACCGCAACCCCGAAAGTCCGACCACGTGGGTCGTTGATCAGGTTGGTGGGGAAGCGACTTCGTTGACGATCAAGCCACTTGACCCCGCGCGGTATCTCCAACACACCGTTTGGGACCGCGGCGAGAAGTTCGCGTTGCTCTCGGCGACGATTCTGAACAAGAACGCCTTCTGTCGACAGGTCGGCCTTGACCCCGCCCGTGTCGCGCTCGTCGACGTCGAACACACGTTTCCGGTCGAGAACCGCCCGCTGTACGACGTGACACAGGGCAAGATGACCTACGAGCATCGCGACGAGACGATTCCGAAGATCGCTCGACTCATCGTTCGGCTGATGGCGACCCATCCCGACGAGAAGGGAATCATTCACGCTCACTCGTATGCGATTGCCGACCAACTCGCAGATCGGCTCGCGGCGTTCGGTGTTGGCAAACGGGTTCGGATTCATTCGAAAGCCGACCGCGACGACGCGCTCGCCGCGTGGAAAGCCACCGATTCGCCCGACGTGTTTATTTCGGTGAAAATGGAGGAAGCGCTGAACCTGACAGGTGATCTTGCGCGCTGGCAGGTGCTCTGTAAGGCGCCATATCTCAACACGAACGACTCGCGGGTCGCCCGTCGACTTGAAGAGGGCCAGTGGGCGTGGTACCACCAGAGTGCGCTGCGAACGGTGATTCAGGCGTGCGGCCGGGTGGTTCGGTCGCCGGATGACTACGGGGCAACGTATCTCGCCGATTCGAGTCTGTTGGATCTGTTCGACCGCACCCGCTCGGATACGCCACCGTGGTTCAGCGAGCAGATTGACCGGCTCTCGACGCCGGTGCTCCCCGATTTCGATCAAGACAACGCACTCGTGGACATCGAGTCCACATCGACGGTGTCGCCCAGCCGGCGGCAACGGACGTTTACGACACGTCAAACCCGGAGCGAGACGGATGCTGACCGGCGACAGAACCATCCGCTCTCGGACGTCTGGGGCGACGGCTGACCGCCGCGTGTCACCTTGCTCACAGGAGCGTTGCGCCCCACGCAAGCATGGATGTCACCATGATGACGGTGAAGAAAATCGCGATGAACTGTTGTCTGTTCATAACATACGTACTGTTCCCAGCGGTTTTAGAACTGTTGACTTTTTATCCGGCTGTCCAGCGACTTGA
>LKMS01000111.1 GCA_001563965.1 Haloferacaceae archaeon PL-Br10_E2g29
CCGTGAAACACGCAAGCCACAAATCAGCGGAGACCGAAGAATCGGTATGGTTGATGCACCCCAGACGGACGAAGGGTGGTACGCGTTGCACGATTTCCGAACGATTGACTGGGACGCCTGGCGGAACACTCCCGAAAACACGCGCGAGCGAGCAGTTCGCGAGGGTCGTGAGTATCTCGCGGCCCACGAGTCACTCGCGGACGTCGACGACGGCGAGGGCGCGTCGGCCGTGTTCTCGGTGCTCGGCGACAAGGCCGACCTGCTCATCGTCCACTTTCGGTCCTCGCTCGATGCGCTGTCGCGGGCCGAACGCCAGTTCGAGCAGACCGCGTTTGCGGAGTTCACCGACCAGCCGACCTCCTACATTTCGGTGACCGAAGTCTCGGGCTACGTGTCGGACGACTACTTCAAAGGCAGTATCGAGGACGTCAACGCGGGGCTGCGAAACTACATCGAGGGGAAACTCAAACCCGACATTCCCGACGACGAGTACGTCTGTTTCTACCCGATGAGCAAGCGCCGCGGCGAGACGCACAACTGGTACACACTGTCTCATGAGGAGCGCGCCGACCTGATGAGTGGCCACGGCCGAACCGGAAAATCCTACGCCGGCAAAATCAAGCAGGTGATCGCCTCGTCGCTCGGCTTCGACGACTACGAGTGGGGCGTGACGCTGTTTTCGGACGACCCGATCGATATCAAGGACGTCGTCTACGAGATGCGGTTCGACGAGGCGACCTCGAAGTACGGCGAGTTCGGCTCGTTCTACATCGGCCGGCGCTTTCCGCCGTCCGACCTCGGTGCGTATCTCCGCGGCGAAACGGTTCCGACCGGCGATGAGTCGGCGGGACATCACGGCCACGCGCATCACGGAGGTGGAAGCGAGGACGACGCACACGGACAGGGACACGGCCATGGGCACGGTGACGACTCGCATCATCACGGCGGAGATGGCCATAGCCACGACCATGGCGACGACAGCGATCACGACGCGGTCGACGAGGACTCGATTCGCGGTGAACTCGCCGACCTCGACATCTACGCCGGCAAGCCCCACGGCGAGGACGTGTACGCCACGGTGCTGTACAGCGAGGCCGACGAGGAGGCGCTGTTCGAGGAGGTCGACGGCCTCCGGAAAAACTTCGACCACTACGACTCACACGTCAAAACCGCCGTCTACGGCGCGAACGAGCGCGCCCGAACTGCCGTCGTCTCTATCTGGCAGACAGCGAGCGCCGCCGAAACCGCCGCGGGGTTCCTCTCGGAGTTGCCAGAAATTGTCGAGCGCGCGGGCGAGCAGTCGGGCTTCGGGACGATGGGCATGTTCTACACGGTCAAGCCCGACTCGCGAGCGGATTTCGTCGAGAAGTTTGCCACCGTCGGCGGCGTACTCGACGACACCGACGGCCACATGGAGACCGACCTGATGGTCAACGTCGAAAACGAGAACGACATGTTCATCGCAAGCCAGTGGCGCTCAAAGGAGGACGCCATGGGCTTTTTCCGCTCGGACGCCTTCCGCAACACTGTCCAGTGGGGCCGCGACGTGCTCGCCGACCGTCCGCGACACGTCTTTTTGGCCTAACCCCCTCGCATGCAGCCAACAACCTGGCACCGACAAGACTGGCTCCTCGTGGTCGAAGCACTCGCAAGTACGACCCATCCCGACGACGAGTCGGCAGCGGCCGCCCATCGTCGCGAGCTAATCGAATTCGTCTGTCAGGCCTACGGCATTGATACCCCGGAGTACATTTTCGAAATCGACGACGACTGGAGCGACGACCGCGCAAAAACGGCGAGAAAGAGCGCGGAAACAACGACCGAACTGGAGCCAGCGATCGTGTCTCAACTCGATAGCGACGACTGGCAACAGATTGCCGATGCGCTCGCGGTGTTTGCAGACCGTGACACCGAAACAACCCGCACTACGCGCGCGCGACAACACTGGTTGAGTCGGTTGTCGAGTGGGAGATGTCGGTGTCGCTGCCGGATCAGTAGGTCGGCGTCGAGATAAACATCCGCAGCGGCGCACACGCGTCGACAGCGACCCACACCCCTCGATACCAACACCCAACGGTCGACATCGAACCGACCGACCAGGACGAACCCACCGATTTTCATACACTGATCACGGAGTAGGCGTATGTCCGATCAGTCAGCATCGAGCGAGCCGACGGCCCACCACATCGGCCTCACGGTCAGCGATCTCGACCGCGCCGTCGACTTTTATCAGTCCGTGTTCGACGTGCCCGAAGCAGCGCGATTCGGCGTCGGTGGCGAGGCGTTTGCGACCGGCGTCGATATCGACGGAGCCAGCGCGCGGTTCGTCCATCTCGATCTCGGCTCGGTTCGACTCGAACTCGTGGGCTACGAACCAACAGGCGAGCCGCGAGCGTCGCCAACGCTCAATCAACCGGGTGCAACCCATTTCGGTGTCCGTGTCGCCGACCTCGACGCATTTTATGCGTCGTTACCGGCAGATATCGAGTCAGTGAGTCCACCGCAAACGACCGAAAGTGGGACGAAAATCTGTTTTCTACGCGATCCGGACGGCAATCTCGTCGAACTGCTTGAGGTGTGATCGGGATACAGGCGCTACTGGCCGAAAAATCCAAAATAGAATGTGGTCACCGTCTTCGTTGCAGTCACCGTTGTCGCGGTCTCAGAACAGCGCGTACGGCCACGCAACCGTACTGAGCGAGAGAAACACCAGTGCCGTACCGGCGAGGGCGACATTCTTCATGAAATTGATCATCTCCCCTTGTTTCTGCTCGTCGGGAGCCGCCCAGAAGTCGTGCATCAACGGTGTCGTCACCGCGAGGAATCCGAACAGCGCGCCTGCAGCGAACAACGGTAACACGCCGGCAGCAACACCGAGGCCACCGAACAAGAGCAGTCCACCAGTGAACGGAACCATGAGCCCCGGCGCAGGAACGCCCTTCGAGCCCGCATAGCCGGCCATTGCGTCGGCATCGAGGAAGTGGTTCAGTCCGTTGAACGCGAGAATACCGCCAAAGAGCAGTCGCCCGAGCAGGAACAGTTCGCCCGAGAGCGTGCCCTCAAACGGGAGTTGGAGGAGTGTAGTCGTCAGTAGTTCGCCTGATACTGTAGATAACATCATGCAACCACATGTAGTCGCACTACCTACTTAGCAGTTCCCGGACTGAAACGTTACTAGCTAACGGCTGTGTTACTGTCGCAGCTGTTGTGCCAACCCACGGCACGGCGTGGGTTCAAACACCACACGGACGCGGTACAAACAGCCAATAGCCGGGGCGGAACGGTTTTGTCATCCGAGCGTGTTGATGCGGGTAATGGCCACGCATTCGACAGTCGAGGATGCCGGCGCGTGCCCGGTTGTCGAGTCGATCGAACAGGTCGGCTCGCCATGGCGGCTCGTGATCCTGCACGACCTCCAAGAGGGCGAAAAGCGGTTCAACGAACTCAAACGCTCGACAGATGCCAACTCGCGGACGCTCTCGCGCGTGCTTGATGATCTTCAAGAAACCGGGTTCGTCCGACGCCGACTCGAAGAGGATGCACCGGTGGCAACGTACTACAGCCTGACCGACAAAGGAAAATCGCTCTGTCCGGTGTTCGACGAAATCGAGGCCTGGGCCGACGACTGGCTGAATCAGTAGCTAGGACGGATTTTTTCCAGCGGATGAGTCATCGATGCCGGCAGAGACGGTAACGGTCGGTAGGGACTTGTACCTTCGACCACTAGCTTGTTACACTGTGACACACGGACAGCCAACTCCTCGTTGGGTTCGCGATATGCGTAGAACGCGCCGGCCCAAAACTATCCCGAGCAACAGGCTTATGCCCGAACCAACCCGACGACCGAACAACGCTGAGTGCTCCCTATGAACGAAGTTCAACTCGAAGTGGCGAAAGCCTACCCAAACGACTCGGGCCGTGGCATCGCCCGTCTCGACCCCGACACGTTGTTGCATCTCAAGCTCTCCCCCGGCGACATCATCGAAATTGAGGGCGCAGACGTCACCGCCGCGAAGGTGTGGCGCGCCGATCGGCAGGACTGGAACACCGACACCGTCCGCATCGACGGCTTCACCCGCCAGAACGCGGATGTCGGCATCGGCGAGCGCGTCACCATCCGTAAGGCTGAGGCCGAAAAGGCGAAGAAACTCGTGTTGGCTCCGCCCGAAGAGGCGAGCGTCCAGTTCGGCTCGGATGCCGCAGGCATGGTCAAACGCCAGATTCTGAAACGCCCGGTTGTCGAACGCGACATCGTTCCCGTGATGAGTTCGACGAACCATCCGTTCATGCGCTCGCCCGGCCAGGCAATTCCGCTGATCGCCGTCGAAACCGACCCCGACGGCGTCTGTCTCATCACGGAAGACACCGAGGTCGAACTCCGCGAGGAGCCGATTTCGGGCTTCGAAAAGACCGGTGGGGGCATTACCTACGAGGACATCGGCGGCCTGCAGAACGAAATACAGCGCGTGCGCGAGATGGTCGAACTGCCGATGAAACACCCCCAGATTTTCAAAAAGCTGGGAATCGAGCCACCACAGGGCGTGCTCCTGCACGGCCCACCAGGCACCGGCAAAACGCTGCTCGCCAAGGCTGTCGCAAACGAGACCTCCGCGAGTTTCTTCTCGATTGCGGGCCCCGAGATCATCTCGAAATACTACGGGGAAAGCGAACAACAGTTGCGCGAAATCTTCGAGGATGCCAAAGAGGAGTCACCCTCGATCATCTTCATCGACGAACTCGATTCGATCGCACCCAAACGCGAGGATGTCACCGGCGAGGTCGAACGGCGCGTCGTCGCCCAGCTGTTGACGATGATGGACGGCCTCGAAGCCCGCGGCCAGGTGATCGTTATCGCCGCGACAAACCGTGTCGACAGCGTCGATCCCGCCCTTCGACGACCGGGCCGGTTCGACCGCGAAATCGAGATCGGTGTGCCCGACGAAGTTGGAAGAAAAGAAATCCTCCAGATCCACACCCGCGGCATGCCGCTATCGGACGACGTGTCGCTTGATCATCTAGCCGACGAAACCCACGGCTTCGTTGGGGCGGATATCGAGAGCCTCACCAAGGAGGCCGCAATGAAGGCACTCCGACGGTACCTCCCCGAGATCGATCTCGACGAGGAGGACATCCCGCCAAGCCTCATCGATCGGATGATCGTCAAGCGAAAAGACTTCTCGGGAGCGCTCAACGAGGTCGAACCCAGCGCGATGCGCGAGGTGCTCGTCGAGTTGCCCAAAATCACGTGGGACGATGTCGGCGGCCTCTCATCGCCGAAACAACAGGTCCAAGAGTCCGTTGAGTGGCCGCTGACGACGCCCGAGAAGTTCGATCGGATGGGCGTCGAAGCACCAAAAGGCGTCTTGCTCTACGGCCCGCCCGGCACTGGCAAGACGCTCATGGCAAAAGCGGTCGCCAGCGAGACGAACGCGAACTTCATTTCGGTGCGTGGGCCACAGCTGCTGTCGAAATGGGTCGGCGAAAGCGAAAAAGCGATCCG
>LKMS01000112.1 GCA_001563965.1 Haloferacaceae archaeon PL-Br10_E2g29
ACACACAGGGCGGTACTTGGCCGTAATAACACACAGGACGGTACTTGGCCGTAATAACACACAGGACGGTACTTGGCCGTAATAACACACAGGACGGGGCCTGGTCATAAGCGATTCTTTCCGATAAAAACGGCTACACAATCGCTCAGAGTCGCGCAGCGAGATACGTCGCAATCGGCTCGTCGGCGTCCTCGACGAAGCGCGCAACTTCCTCGCCGTCACGTTCGACCACCACGGTCGGAATGTACTCGATTCCGTACTCGTCGACACCGGGGCCGGTTTTCGAACCGTCAGCGCGTTTTTCGACCGGATAGTGGTGGATTCGATCGGCGTCGACGCCGGCGGCCGCCAGCGCTGCGCCGAACGCCGGCAGTTGTCGCTGGCAGTCACCACACCAGTCGCCGCCGAAAACGTGAAACACGTAGTCGTCCGCAAGCGTTTCGAGGACGGCCGCATCGTCGCTCTCCCAGTCCGCGTCGGGCTGCATCGTCTGAAGCGTTCCCATAGTCCGTCGTTTGTGCGCAATGGCTAAAACCTGTGTGGACCGATTCTGTGCGGGGTGGGTGGTGGCTGTGCTGGATTTTTGCGAACTCAGTCATCACCATCTTGCCGCAGTCCGCCACGCGTTTAGCCCCGGAGGTCGAAGCACACCCAAATGGACGACAGCATTCTCGACACCATCGGCTCGCCGCTGGTCAGCGTCGACGCTCCGGCGGGCGCGACGATCGCGGCCAAACTCGAATCGCGCAACCCCGGCGGCTCGGCAAAGGATCGTGCGGCGCTCTGGATGATCGCTGCCGCCGAACGCGACGGCGAACTGCGCGAGGGCGACACAATCGTCGAGCCGACAAGTGGCAACACGGGAATCGGGATCGCGATGGTCGGCGCGGCCAAGGGCTACGACGTCCAGATCGTCATGCCGGCCTCGAAATCGCCCGAGCGCCGCCAGATCATGCGGGCGTACGGCGCGGAACTCGAACTCGTCGAGGGCGACATCTCGACGGCCAAAGACCGCGCGGACGAACTCGAAACCGAATGCGGGTTCGTCCAGCTGCGGCAGTTCGAAAACCGTGCGAATCCGCAAGCACACTACGAAACGACCGCTCCCGAAATCCTCGAACAGATCGGCGACCGCACGGTCGACGCGCTCGTCGCCGGCGTCGGCACTGGCGGTACGATCACCGGCATCGGTCGGCGACTGCGCGAGGAGTTTCCCGCCATGGAAATCGTCGCCGTCGAGCCCGACGATTCGGCGGTGCTCTCCGGTGAGGAGCCGACGGGCGACAGTTTTCAGGGGATGGGGCCGGGATTTATCAGCCCGAATCTCGACACCGACCTGCTGGATTCGATCGAGGTCGTCTCCGCCGAGGCGGCCGAAAAGGAGTGCCGCCGCCTCGTGAGCAAAGAGGGAATCTTCGTTGGCCAGTCGAGCGGGGCGTCGAATCTCGCGGCGCGCCGGGTTGCCGAGCGGCTGGTTACTGAGGGCGTTGACGATCCGCTCGTGATTACGGTGTTTTGGGACAGTGGCGAGCGGTATCTGTCGACCGGGATGTTTGACGCGCCGTAGTCAGATAGATCACTTTTTTGATCCGAACGGAGCCGCCGGCGTCACGGTTTCTCCACCGACACAAAAAGACGATTCAGGCGCGAAACTCGGTTTCCGAAACGCGAACAACGACCGTTTCGTCGACATCGCGCAGGTCGTAGTCAGGGATCTCGCCATCGACACGGCGGGCATAGAGCGGTTCAACCAGCCGATTGTCTTCGACACCGAACACACAGAGCAGTTGGTCGGTTTCTTCGGGCGGCAACTCGCGGTCGCGCACCGCCGTCGCCAACGATCGCGAAAGCCACTCGGACGCAGAAATACTCGGTTCGCGGATGAGCGCGTGGTCGACGAACCGAACCAGATACCAGTTGAGATCGTTCAACAACGAGACGGCCGCGCCAAGACTGACCGTATCGAGCGCGACGCTGTTGTCGAACGGCTGGCTGAGCCGGTAGGTCGACAGCGCCGCCCGCGAGGTCTCTCGCGAGAGGAGTTCGTAGCGGAGGTCGATTTCGTCGGCCCCAACGAGACAGACGCGCGTCACAGCCTGAGTGACTCCACCGCGGCGTATAGGAATTTGGGTTTTTATCGAACTGACAGCGCCGTTTCGACCGCCGGATCGGTCAGTTCTTGCTTGATTGCGTCGGCGGCGGTCGTCGTCTCCGCGTGATTCTCCATCAACACCGTCTCGCTCGGAAAGAGATTTTCGCCGACCAAGAGCCCGTACTCGCGGGCGGTCGACCCCGTCATCGTCAGATAGACGCCGACGCCGACGTCGGCGATATCCGCTTCCTCCTCGCGATTCCCGGTCGGGTAGACGAACTCGATGTCGCCCATCGCTCGCGTGCCGAGGACGGCCTGGACCAGCCGTTCGTACCGCGGGGAGATACACAGCGCGCCCTCGTAGTCGGCGATGAACGCGCGGTCGAGGCCGTCGTGCTCGCCGAGTTGGTCGGGGCTTGCCAACAGCGTGTGGTAGACGGTGTCGCCGAGGCCCGTGACGACGCGGACGTCGGTGTTTTTCGGGTCGATTCGGTTGTTGATCTCGGTCAGCGAGCCCAACCCGTCGGGTTCGAGGTCGACGACTTCTTCGAGGACGAGATCGGCGCTGTCGAAGCCGAGCGCAAACTCGTGGGTTCGCAGCGCGCGAAACGGTTCCTCGCGGCCGATGAGCCGGAGGTCGTAGTCATCCAGCGAGACGGTCGCGCTGTCGAAGACGATTCGTCGCGGATACTGTTCGCGGTCGTCGCGAAGCAGCGTGTACTCGGGGGCGTGTGGGTCGTCGGGGTCGCTGTAGGCGGCCAGTCGTTCGTAGGGACCACGCTCGGCGTGCTGTCGGTTTTTCGTGACCGCTTTTTCGTACCGAAGTGTCGAACTCACCGAATCGGCGAGCGCTGTTGCCTCGTTGCCACCGACGCGCGCCACCCGGTCGAGCACCGCTTCGAGCGGCCGACCCTTTCTCGGCACGGCGACCGCAACCGTCTCAGTCATTGGTGGTGGATCTGATGGCGGTGAGTAAACCGGTTGCGCTTCTGTAGCGGTCGATACACATCCCAAAACTAGCGCCAGACGCGAGACGTGAACGCAAGATACGGCCGGACAGCCGCCGACTATTACTTGGCCACGGTTGCGGCCATCACGCTGCGACGGTTGCGACGGTCGCGTCGGCGTGTGTACAGAGCGTTTCGGGATCGATCGGAAACACCGCGTTTGGGGTTCCCGCGGCCGCCCAGACGGTCTCGAACTTGCACAGCGTCTCGTCGACGAGCACGGGAACCGCTTCGTCGTGACAGAACGGTGGGACGCCACCGATCGCCCACCCGATTGTCTGTTTAATTTCATCGGCGTCGGCCATCGACACCGTGTCGGGGGACGCGCCAACGGCCTCCCCGAGTGCGGCTTCGCTCACCCGGTTTGCACCGCTCGTGACCGAAATCACAAGCGAACCATCGACAACAAAAACGAGCGAACTGGCAATCTGGGCGATGTCACAGCCGATCGCATCGGCCGCGTCTGCCGCTGTTTTTGTTCCCGCTTGAAACTCGTGGACATCAGGGTCGAATCCGTACTCTTCGCGTGCCTGTTCGGCAAACGCGACTGCGCGCTTGTGCATACGCATCCGCTTGACGGTCAGAGATAAAAAGTGACTAGTCGGGATGGTTGGTGTCGCGATCTTGCACCCGTCAGCAACGACCCGGGGTGGTCGGGCAGTTAGAGTTCGACGCGGTCGCCGATCTCGACGATTTCGAGCTGTTTCGGATGCTCGTAGGAGGCGGTGTGGTGGTGCAACACGGTCGGATCGGCGGTCATCCCCTTCCACATGTCCCAGTGGCTCGGCAGCAGCCGATCGAGTTGGAGATCGGAGGCGGATTTGATGGTCTCGTTTTCGGTCGCATACCACTTGGTTCGGACGGGTTCGCCGGTTTCCTTGTCGGCGACGTTGCCGATCGCGCCGAACGCGAGAATGCCGAGATCGATGTCGTATGCTTCGCCGAGGTCGGGAAAACTCGCCGAGGCCTTGCTGTCGCCGGCGTGAAAGACCGTGCCCGACTCGTGGTGAATCATGTAGCCAACCGGATGGGTCGAGTCGGCGTCTTCGGTTTCGACGACGTCGATCTCGAATGCACCGATGTCGATCGAATCGCCCTCGGTCACTTCGGTGAACTGTGACTCGTCGATGTCGTACGATTCGAGCCACTGCTCGTCCTCGAAGGCGACCGCAAGGCTGTCGTCGGGAGCGAAAAAGTCCGCACCCGTGTTTTCGAGGATCGGCCCCTGGGTCGGCCCGTGGGTGTGGTCGGTGTGTTCGTGGGTTGCGAGAATGGCGTCGACTGCCTCCTCGGTGACGTCTTCGGGATCGAACGGCACGGGAATCATCCGGAGCGTCCGCGGTGGATCGCCGAGACCGACGTAGGGGTCGATCCAGAGCGTGGTTCCCTCGCGTGCTTTGAGCACGAAGCCGTTGCAGCCGAGATACCAGATCGAGACGGTGTCGGGGTCGGCGGTGGCGACGGCCCGCGGCAGCCAGTCACCCCAGTCGCTCACAGTCATATCCCATGCTGCGTGCCGGGTGCTCCTAAACGTTGGTGATGCGGCGGTTCGTCGGTGGCGAGCAAACTGTCGAAACTGACGACGCCGACACCGCGGCTCGGTTGCGCAGCGGCTCGACCGTGACGCGACACCAACCTCTCTTCGACGACTTAGAGCCAGTCGGCGTTGGGGTCGATGTATCCGTTCGGTTTCTCGCCGGCGAGCACTGCGAGAATGTCGTTGCCGATGTGTTCGTTGAGTTCGGTCAGCGACTCCTCCGAGTAGAACGCGGCGTGTGGCGTGAGGATCACGTCGTCGCGGCCGACCAGCGGCGAATCGGTCGGTGGCTCTTTTTCGAGCACGTCGAGGGCTGCGCCAGCGATTTCGCCGGTGTCAAGCGCCCACGCGAGGTCGGGCTCCTTGACGATCGGCCCGCGACCGACGTTGACGAGGATCGCGGTTTCGCTCATGCGTTCGAACGCGGTTCGGTCGAACATGCCGCGCGTGTCGTCGGTCAGCGGCGCGTGAATCGAGACGTGGTCGGCGTGGTCGACGAGGTCGTCGAAGGGCACTTTTTCGACGCCGTACTCGGCCATCGTCTCAGCGTCGACGTAGGGGTCGGCAGCGACTATCTGGCAGTCGAGTCCCGCGAGTTTCTCGGCGGTTCGTCGGGCGAGCCCACCGAACGACAAGAGACCGATCGTCGACTCATTCAGGCGGTGGATTGGCTGACCGTCGGTCCAGTCCCAGCCGCCGGCGTCGACTCGGCTGTCGTACAGGCTGATGTTGCGGACCGCCGCCAACAGCATCGCGACCGCGTGTGTCGAGACCTCCTCGGTGCAGTAGTTTGGCACGTTGACGATCGTCACGCCGTGTTCGGCGGCGAC
>LKMS01000113.1 GCA_001563965.1 Haloferacaceae archaeon PL-Br10_E2g29
AACACCGTCCACATCGAGCGCTCCGCCAGATCAAAATTTACGGACAAAGCAATCCCCATTGAGCAGATTGTCGACGTCGTCTACTCGAAGCGCCTCGTCATTAGTTACCTCCAGATTCACCAATCGGGTGTCGAAACCGACGACGAAAATCTGCTGTCGACCCCGGTTGATGAAAACACGCTTCATTTCGGTCACGGCAAGCGGGCGTGTGCAACGCGGGCGGCCGAGACGATCCGCAGCCGACTCGGGTCGACGGCGTAACACGCGAAAGAACGTAAAGGAGCCCGCCCCCGTTGCTGGTGGATTTTTGAACCGAGTGAAACACGCTTATTAGCTGCCACGTCTGGCATTCGGTATGAAGACAGCCACCCGTGCGGCCGCCAACCCCGAGACGCTCTCGTTTGAAACGACGGTAGAGAACGTCGAAAAATCGAGCGTCTGGCTCGATGAAACCTACTTCTATCCCGAAGGCGGCGGCCAACCCGCCGACCGGGGGACGATCGCCGGCGTTCGGGTTGTCGACGTCCAGCAGCACGACGACGGAATCGAACACGTGCTCGCCGAGTCGCCATCGGTGTCGGCCGGTGACCGGGTTACCGGCGTGATCGACGATGACGCCAGAACGTACGCCATGCGGGCACACACCGCCAGCCACGTCGTCTACGGCGCGGCCAGACGGCTGCTCGATTCGCTGGGCTACGGCGGCTTCGATATCGCCGATGACCACGTCCGAATCGATCTTGCAACGTCGCGGTCGGCCAGCGAAATCGACCCGTCGCGACTCGAACAGCTGGCCAACACCGCGGTCTGGGAGAGTCGCTCGGTCGAGTGGTACACGATGACCGAAAGCGAGGCTCACGACGCCGACGAGGTCGTGTTTAATCAGACGACCGCGAACGCAACAGAAACCAAAGCCGCTGACGACGATGCCGAAACCGTCCGTATCGTCGAGATCGACGGCTGGGACGTCGCCGCCTGCGGAGGCACACACGTCGCCAACACGATCGAAATCGGACCCATCGCGGTTGCGTCGCTCTCGAATCCCGGCGCGGGACTCGTCCGTGTCGAGTTCAGCGTCGGCCCCGATGCCATCGAGCGTCACCACCAGCGTGGCACAACGCTCAGCCGCGTTGCCAGCCGGCTCGACACGGGAGTCGACGGCGTTGTCGACCGCGCCGAGATGCTCGTCAAGCAAGTCGAGCGGCTCGAAGACGACCTCGACGCGCTTCGTCGTGAGGCACTCTGCGGGCGGTTCGAGACGCTCGCGGCCGACACGTTCGAGCGCGACGGTGACCGTTGGATTGTTGGCACCGTGCCGACGACCGCGCGAACCGTCGCCGACGAGATCGGATCGCTGACCGACGCGGCCGATGTCGTCGTGCTCGTTGGACGCGACGGCACGACGTTTGTCGTCGTTGCGACAGAGGGCGAGCCACCGGCGGATGCGGTGCTGTCGACGGTGCTCGACGGATTCGACGGTGGTGGTGGGGGAAGTCCAACGCTGGCACAGGGTGGCGGGATTTCGGCACCGCCCGAAGCCGTGGTGTCGACGCTCCGCGAACAGTAACAAAGTGTCGCGTGCGTTCGGCGAGACAGGCTGTCGGGGCGTCACTGACTGTGGGAATGGTTCGTCGTGCAGAACATCAATGGCCGTTGGTAGGTCATGGAGAACCGACGGCCGAAACACATCCTCTTCGCCGACTGGCAGGTACGCGAACCTTATTACGGCCATATCGGGACGTTTTGATCGAGATGTCTTCGCAAAACGAACCCACCGAGCCGTTTCCAACGGATTACGCGATTGCACAGTCGACCGAAATGGAACCCATCTGGGAACTCGTCGAGCCGTGGGGCCTCGGCCTCGACGACCTCCAGTACTTTGGCGAGTACACCGCGAAAGTCAAACACCACGCCATCGAGCGACTGCGCGAGCAGTCGGCTGACCGCGAGCAAAATCTCGTGCTCGTCACGGGAATGACACCCACGCCAAAGGGCGAGGGAAAAACCGTCACAACCGTGGGGTTGGGCCAGACGCTCAACCACATCGGCAAGGAGACGATGATCGCGATTCGCGAGCCCTCGCTCGGCCCGGTGTTCGGCGTGAAAGGCGGCGCGGCCGGTGGCGGCAAATCGCAGGTGCTGCCGATGGAGGACATCAACCTGCATTTCACGGGTGACCTTCACGCGCTGACGGCAGCGCACAACCTGATTGCGGCGATGCTCGATGCGAAACTCTCGCAGGGTGACGAGCTCAGTATCGACGTCAACAACGTCGCGTGGCCGCGCGCAATCGACATGAACGACCGGGCGCTCCGGCAAACGGTCGTCGGCCTCGGTGGCGAAACCGGCGGGACGCCCCGCGAAGACCGATTCCTGCTAACCGCGGCCTCCGAACTCATGGCGGTGCTCTGTTTGGCAAGCGATCTGGCGGATCTCAAAGCCCGTATCAGCCGAATTATCGTCGCCTACACCGAGGACGGCGAGCCCGTCACCGTCGAAGATATCGAGGCGACCGGACCGGCGACGATGCTGTTGCGTGATGCGATCAAACCGAACGTCGTCCAGACGATCGAGGGAACGCCCGCGTTCGTCCACGGTGGCCCCTTCGCCAACATCGCGCACGGAACCAACTCACTGATTGCCGACAAGACCGCCTTCGGGATGGGCGACTATCTGGTCACCGAAGCCGGCTTCGGCTCTGATCTCGGCGCAGAGAAGTTCATGAACGTCGTCTGCCGGATGGGCGAAATGGCGCCAAACGCAGTCGTGTTGGTTGCCTCGGTTCGCGCACTGAAGTACCACGGCCTCGGCCAGTGGCCCGTCGACTACGACGCGATCGACGACGCCGGTGTCGACGCCGTCGAAGCCGGCTTTTCGAACCTCGACAAACACGTCCGCAATCTCCAGCTGTTCGGCGTGCCGGTCGTGGTGTCGGTCAACCGGTTCCCCGAGGACACCGACGCCGAGGTCGACGCCATCTTGAATCACTGTCGCGACGATTTGGGCGTTCGTGCGGCCGAATCCAACGTGTTTGCGGAGGGGAGCGAGGGCGGCGTCGACCTCGCCGAAAACGTCGTCAGCGCGGTCGAATCCGGCGACGAGGACGAGTTCACCATGCTCTATGATGACGAGGATTCGATCAAAGAGAAAATTCAGACGGTTGCGACAGAAATCTACGGCGCCGACGACGTCAAGTACACCGGCGGCGCGCTCGACGACATCGAACGGATGAACGAACTCGGCTTCGAGGAGTATCCGATCGTGATGTCGAAAACGTTCCACTCGCTGAGCGACGATGCGAGCAAAAAAGGTGCGCCAGAGGGCTGGGAGCTCGAAATCAGCGAAATCTATCCCTCTGCGGGCGCTGGGTTCCTCGTTGCGCTCACGGCCGATGCGCTGACGATGCCCGGGTTGCCGGCGACGCCAGCCGCGGCGGCGATGGATATCGATGAGGACGGCGAAATCACCGGGTTGTTCTGAGCGGCTCGACTCACAGCGCAATCGGGTTCAACCACGCTGATTGCAACGGTTGACAGCGTCTCGCTGCTGAACGTTCTTTGTGTGGGGGCGCGAAGTTGTCGTCGAGATGGAAAGTCACCGTTGTCTGTGAGAGTCGAGTTCGAGACCAATCTGTTCGTGAATATTCGTGAACAAACCATAAACAAAACGACAAGTATACCCCCGTCAGCGACTCATTTCGAGTATGAGCAAACAACACCACACTGAGCAACCCGCTTCCGATGACCCATCCACGCCTGCAGTCTACATGCCGGCAACGCCTATCCCGTCGGCACTTTTCGACCGGCTCAAAAAGCTGTTCTCGCGGTAAGCTTCGGCGGCTGTGTGACCGCTTGGTGAGCACACTGTTATCGACAATCACGCGTAGTAAATCATAGCCGACAGGTGACACAATCGGTCAGCCGCACAACGTTTCAGCGGAGTTTCACTCAGTGGGGTGATGTTTCCGATCAGTTATGTGTTGTGGAATATTGCCATCTCACGGGTGATACCCCGCGTTAGCCCGTGAATTAATACCATGACACATCGCTAGTGATGGCCACTGGCTGGACGGCATGCGCCGTTGCAGCGGACACACCCATGCACTCTGAGAACGTGCCCGATCACGACACGCCAAGCCGGACACGGACGTTGCATAGCAAGAAGAGAATCGAACCACAGTACAAGTTTCATAGATTGCGCGTGCGCGCGAGAGGAGAGGATTGACCTTATGAGCGAGTTGCCAGTGACGTACGCCGACATCGAACAAGCGCGAAAGCGAATCGACGATCCAACGGTCGTCAAACGCACGCCGGTCGAGCACAGCACCTCGCTCGCCTCGATGACCGGAGCCGACGAGGTTATTCTCAAACTCGAACACCTCCAGTGGACCGGCTCGTTCAAAACGCGCGGCGCGTACAACAAGATTTCTCAGTCGCTCGACTCGGATGACCCGCCTGCATCGGTGGTCGCCGCGAGCGCGGGCAACCACGCCCAGGGCGTTGCGCTCGCGGCCACGAAACTCGGCGTCGACTCGACGATCGTCATGCCGACGACCGCACCACAGACGAAAGTCGATGCCACCCGTGGCTACGGCGCGACCGTCGAACTCGTCGGCAAAGATTTTCAGGCGGCGACCAGCCACGCCCGGTCGCTCGCAGCCGACCAGGGCGGCGAGTTCGTCCACGCGTTCGACGATCCGGCCATTGTCGCCGGGCAGGGAACGCTCGGCCTCGAAATGGTCGAGGATGTACCCGACGCCGACACGGTGATCGTGCCGATCGGCGGGGGTGGGCTCATCAGCGGCATTGCGCTCGCATTTGCCGAACACAGCCCCGAAACCCGCATTGTCGGCGTCCAGGCCGACGGGGCGGCGACCGTCCACGACAGTCTCGACAAGGGAGCACCGCGAACGCTCGACGAGGTCGATACCATCGCCGACGGCATCGCAACGGGAGGCATTTCGGAGCTGACGCTCTCGATTATCGAGTCCCATGTCGACGAGGTGGTGACCGTGAGCGACGCGAAGATTGCCGACGCGATCTTGTTGTTGATGGAACGGGCCAAGCAGGTCGTCGAAGGGTCGGGAGCGGCCTCGGTGGCCGCGATGTTGAGCGCCGATCTCGATGTGACCGACGAGACGGTGATGCCGCTGCTGTGCGGCGGCAACCTCGATATGACAATGTTGATGGAGCTTGTGATTCACGCGCTCACGCGCCGGCGACAGCTCCTCCGCCTCCGCATCCGGATTGACGACCGACCGGGCAAACTCGAGCACATCTCGGGACTGATCGCCGAACACGGCGCGAACATTCAGACGGTTCGCCACGACCGGGCGCTGCCCGACCTCGACGTAGGGGAGGCAAATCTGGTGTTTCGGGTCGAAACCAGCGGAACCGAACAGGCCTCGGCTATCGTCAGCTCGCTCTCGGATGCCGGCTACGACGTCGACGTCGTTGGGTGATA
>LKMS01000114.1 GCA_001563965.1 Haloferacaceae archaeon PL-Br10_E2g29
AAGCCGCCAACGCCGAGTTCGACGCAGTCGACACCGAGGGCGACGAGCGTCTCGAACGCCTCGCTGCGGGGCTGTTCGCCGAGTGGGACGGTGAGGACACCGAGCTTCATGCGCTGATGTACTCGTACATCTCGAATAAATATGTATGATTATCGTCCAAACGGGATGTCAACAAGGAGCGTAGAACGGAACATAATCAGTTGATTATGTAACAAATACTTTTATGTAATACTGTTAGTATCTTCAAAAGGCAATGATCAACAATGATAAATTCGGGGCCCAAGATGTCCCTGTGGGCCACCGAACGGTCAACCGACGCACCGTCCTTGCAAGCGGCGCAGCCGCCGTTGGGGTGACTGCACTCGCCGGCTGTCTGGATGGCGATGACGATGACGCCCAGCAGATGGCAATCATCTCTAGTCCTGCCGGCTTCGACGACAACGCCTTCAACGACAACGCCGTCGAGGGGCTCCAAGCGGCCGCCGATGACTTCGGCTTCGACGTTTCGACGGTCGAAGAAACCGAGGAAGCACAGTACGAATCGGTCCAAGCCGACGTCGCCGAAAGCGGCTTCGACCTCATCGTTTGTGTCGGCGACAACCACACCGGGCCGTTAGAGACCAACGCCTTCGACTATCCCGATCAGAACTGGATGCTGATCAACAACATCATCGAGGGTGCGGACAACGTCTCGGGCTGGATCGAGATGAACAACGAAATGTCGTTCCTTGCGGGTGTCGTCGCCGGTATCATGACGAGCGAACCGTTCGAACACGGTGACAGCGAAACCGATCCCGACGAGGCGGTTGTCGGCTTCGTCGGCGGCGAGGACATTCCGTTAATCAACGCGTTCGAGCAGTCCTACATCGAGGGCGTCGAGTGGGTCAACGACGACGCCGAGGTGTTGACGGGCTACGGCGGTAGCTTCTCGGATACCGGCGCGGCCAACGACGTGGCTTCATCACAGATCGACGACGGCGCGGACATCGTCTGGCACGCCGCGAGTGCGGCCGGCGCAGGGGCGTTTTCGGCCGCTCAGGACGAAGACCGGTTTGCCATTGGTGTCGACGTCGACCAGTCGGTCACCGAAGACCAGTATCAGGATGTTATTTTGGGCTCGGCAGTCAAAGCGCTCAACGAGGCGACCTACCAAGTCGCCGAATCGGTCGTCGAAGGAACGTTCGACGAACAGGTCGGCGAGCAGAACCTGAGTATCGCCCAGGGAAGTATCGATTTCATTGTCGGTCAGGCGTTCGAGGGCGAACTGCCCGATGTCGTCGACGAGGAGCTTGAGGCGGCGAGACAGGGCTTCATCGATGGCGAGATCGACCTCACCTGCGGGCCGACCAGCTGTTGAGAACCGACAGCCGTTACCGGCGTTCTCCGCCCACACGGCGGGGAACGCCATCCCTCCCCCACAGATCAATGGACACCCAACCATCCACACGAACACCGGACGGTGGCGAACCGGCAGTTCGACTCGACACCATCACCAAACGCTTCGGCGACGTCGTCGCCAACGACCGTGTCGACCTCACGCTCGAACGGGGAACGATTCACGCGCTGCTTGGTGAGAACGGGTCGGGCAAAACAACCCTGATGAGCGTGCTCTACGGGCTGTACGACCACGATGAGGGGACCGTTTCGGTCAACGGCGAACGGACTGACTTCGACTCCCCACGCGACGCGATGGACGCCGGTATCGGGATGATTCACCAGCATTTCCAGCTGATTCCGCCCATGACCGTCCTCCAGAACATCGTGTTGGGCCACGAACCAACCGAACGGGGACTCGTCAACGACGCGGCCGCCAGAGACGATATCATCGACATCTGTGATCGCTACGGCTTCGACGTTGACGAGTATCTCGACACACCCGTCGGTCAACTCGATCTCGGGGCCCAACAGCGCGTCGAGATCGTCAAAAGCCTCTACCGCGGGGCCGACATTCTCATTCTCGACGAGCCAACGGCTGTGCTCACCCCACAGGAGGTCGACAGCCTGCTGGCCGTCATGGATGACCTCCGTGCCGACGGCCGCTCGCTGATTTTTATCACGCACAAACTCGATGAGGCGCTCGAAATTTCCGACGAAATCACCGTCCTGCGCGACGGCGAGTCCGTCGGTACCGTCGAAGCGACGGGGGCGACCGAACAGGAACTCGCTCGCATGATGGTTGGCCGCGAAGTGCTGTTCGACCGGCTTGACCGCGAGGGCGAGCCCGGTGAGCCAGTGCTCCGAGCCGACCAACTCCGAATCGACAGCGACCGCGGCCGTGAACAGGTTCGCGGTGTCGACCTGACGGTTCGTGCCGGCGAAATCTTTGGCGTTGCGGGGGTTCAGGGCAACGGGCAAACCGAGTTGGTCGAGGCGCTCACCGGGCTTCGACCGGTCACGTCGGGGGAGGTGCATCTCCACGACGAGGAGATAACCGAGCTGCGTCGGCGAAAGCGGATCGAGGCGGGCGTTGCGTACATTCCCGAAGATCGCCAACGCGAGGGGCTCGTCGAGGACTACTCGCTCGTCAGAAACGCAGTGTTGGGCAACCAAACGCTCGACCCGTTCGCCAGTCGCGGCGTGCTCAACTGGGGAACGGTCGCCGACCATGCCGCCGACATTATTACCGAGTACGATGTCCAGCCACCGAACGCGTCCACGACGGCGCACTCGCTGTCGGGTGGCAACCAACAGAAGTTCATCGTCGGCCGCGAAATCGGCCACGACCCCGACGTCATGGTGGCCGCCCACCCAACTCGCGGCGTCGACATCGGCTCCATCGAGTTCATTCACAACCGCCTGATCGAGCTTCGCGAAGAAGGAATGGCGATTCTCGTCGTCTCCTCGAAGCTCGATGAGATACAGAAGCTTTCCGACCGGGTCGCCGTCATGTACGAGGGCGAGTTCGTCGCCGTTGTCGACCCCGAAAGCGTCACTGACGAACAACTTGGGCTGTTGATGGCGGGTGCGGCACGCGAGGTCGACGACTATCGTGATGCCACGCTCGCAGCTGGTTCGGATTCCTCCCAGCCCGACACAAGCGCGGCCGAAGAGACGACCGCGGCTGCAACGGATGAGAACCCGACCGCAGGGGGTCGATCGTGAGCACCGATGACCGTGGTCGGCTCCGGACACTACTCGATCGGGCAGCCGACTGGCTGCTCGATGCAACGGTGCTCGAACGCCTCGCCATTGCGGTCGCCTCGACGCTGTTGGCGATCGCCATCGGGCTCGTCATTGTTGCAGCCGCCGGCTTCGACCCGATCCGCTTCGCCAGCCAACTGCTCATCGGCGCGATCGGCAGCGAGCGAGCGATTTTGCGGACACTTCGCAACTCGGTGCTCTTCGTACTCGCGGGCGTCGCCGTTGCGGTCGCGTTTCGCGCCGGCGTGTTCAACATCGGCGTGCAGGGCCAGTTCATTGTCGGCGGTTTTGCGACCGTCGTCTCGATTATTTGGCTGGCGGCGTTCGTCCCAACGGGCGCGGTCGGCGGCATGATCCTGCTCGTCTTCGGAACCCTCGTCGGCATTGTTGCCGGCGGACTGTACGGTGCACTTCCTGGCGTCCTGAAGGCATACGGCGACGCCAACGAGATCATCACGACGATCATGTTGAACTTCATCGCCATCGGCTTCGTTGGCTGGCTCGTTGCCGGCCCGTTCAGCGATCCAGACGCAACCGCAACCCGAACCCGCCGGCTGCCAGCAAACGTCGAACTCCCGCAACTCGTCTTTAGCGACCCGAACCTCTCGATTGTCGGCCTCGCGGTCACGCTCGTGACGGTCGTCGCCGTCGCGGCGCTGTTGACCCGGACGAGTTTCGGCTACGACATGGTCACCAGCGGCTATCAGGCCGCTGCGGCGACCTACTCGGGTGTCGATGCAAAGCGCATGATCGTGTTGACGATGACGCTCTCGGGCATGATTGCGGGACTCACCGGTGCGGTGTTCGTCATCATGATTCAGGGCTACTTCACCGACCCCTCCGGTATCGGCAACTACGGGTTCGATGCCATCGCGGTTAGCCTGCTGGCGGCGAACAATCCGATCGGTGTGCTGCCCGCAGGCATGTTGTTCGGTGGGCTCGATTCGGCGGGCTCACACATCCAGATCAACAGCGACGTCCCCGTTCAGTTGATCGACGGGATCGTCGGCCTCGTCGTCCTGTTCGTCTCGGCACCTGAACTGTTCCGGATGACGGCCAAACGAACGGGTCTCGGCGGTGATTCCGAATGAGAACCACGACGCTGCTGTCGCCAAAGCGACTCCGTCTTGTCGGGCTTGCTGCCGTCATCCTCGTGGCACTTGGCGCGTTTGTCTCCATCGTCCTTGACGTCCAAGTCGAGCGGCTCATCACTCGCGGCTTTGTCACCCGGTCGCTCGAAATGGCGACCCCGATCGCGCTGGCGGCAATCGGCGGACTGTACGCCGAAAAAAGCGGCGTGTTCAACATCGGGCTTGAGGGGTTCATGATCTTCGGCGCGTTTACCGCGGCCGCAACGATGTTCATGCTCGGCGGCACCTCGCCAACCCAGGGGCAACTCTGGCTGGCAATGGGTGTGGCCACCCTCATCTCGATTATTCTGACGCTCGGCTTTGCGGTGCTGTTGATCCGGTACAAAGCCGACCAGATCGTTGCGGGGCTGGCCATCTGGTTTATCGCGCTCGGCTTTGCACCGTTTACCGCAGCCACAATCTGGGGCAGCCGATCGAGTCCCGGATTGACGAGCATCAACAACCTCGCCTTCGGCCAGTCGCCAATGGTGTTTTTCACCGTGATCGTCGTCGCCGCCGCGTGGGTTTTCCTCTACAGAACCCGCTACGGCTACTGGATTCAGGCCGCCGGCGAGAACCCGAAAGCGCTCGACACCGCCGGCGTCGACGTCAACCGCGTTCGGTACGCGACGGTGATCTTTTCGGGCGCAATGGCCGGGCTCGCCGGAGCCGTCCTGCTTGCGCACGCGGGCAACTGGGTCGGAACCGGTGACACGATGGTTGACGGCCGCGGCTGGATCGCCATCGTTGCCTACCTGTTCGGAAACTACAACCCGATCGGTGCGGCTGCCGCGGCGCTGCTGTTCGGCGCGCTGGACATGCTGAACGTGCAGTTCCAGACGGTCGGTATCGAGGCCTCTGCTCGGCTGGTGAATTTGCTGCCCTACGTTGCGGTCATCATCGTTCTGACGGTCTGGGGAAAAACACGGATGCCCTCGAAAGTCGGCGAGGCCTACGAAACCGAAGAGTAGGGCGCTCTTGATCTCCTTCCCATTCGTGCTCGTTGTAACGGGGACAGCACATATATTGTCGAAATCCATATGAACGGACATGACGGACGGCCGTAGAACGGAGACGGGCGCTGCTGGGACCGACGAAACCAGTCGTCAGACGGCGGTCGACGCGCGCTACCGACGGATCCTCGACCGTTCGACCGATTACTTCCTCATTGTCGACGCCGAC
>LKMS01000115.1 GCA_001563965.1 Haloferacaceae archaeon PL-Br10_E2g29
AACTCCTCATCGAGACCAACTACGACGACGCGAGCGAACAGCTCGAAGCGAAAGTCGACCGACTCGAAGTTCGTGCCGAACAGCTCGGCAAGCAGGAGTCGCGTGTCCAAGAGAAGTTCGAGAAGCTCCAAGAGGAGCTCCAGCAGATGCTGAGCGGCGCGGGCGGCCCACAGGGCCCAGCCGGTCCCGGCGGCGCTGGCGGCGCGTAAATGAGCGCGGAGCCGACCGACGAAGCGGGCGAACCGACCGACCAGACCGTTGTTGAAACCGCGGCCGACGCCGCCGAAGGCGTCGTGCTCGCGCGGTTTGCCAACAGCGATGTGAAAGACCTCGACATCACCGTCACCTTCGATGACGGCATCCTCGATGTCGACGTGTATCTGAACACGACCGGAGACGCCGAGGCCGACGCCGACGCGGTCGCCACCGAGGCGGTCGAGGCCGCCGAGGCGGCCGTCGACGAACTCTTCGAGTAAGTCGCTGTCGGTGATGTACAGAGTGAATTGCCCGCCGAGACCGTAGAAATGTATTTTTAATGTCAAAGAAGAGAGAGAGGACGCTCCAGTATTCATTTTGGTTACAAACTGAGATTGACTGTTCCGTATCCAGTAGTGATTCATATGACGGCTTGTCCGGCAGGCCGATGTTTTGATTTCGGCCGGAGCAACCGAATACAAGCCGCTGTATAGGAGGGATAGAGGCTCAGCGATTAACACTCAACAGGTTCCCCATCATCAGGCTCTCCGTCGGCGTTCTCGACGCGGTAGGTCTCTGATTCGGAGACGAAATAAACTGCGTGCTCTTCACCGTCGCCGTGGAGCTCTTGTACCCAAAAGGACGCTTCAAGCGTATGTCCGTCGTATTCGAGCGTGACTTCCTTCGGTTCGGTCTCGTGTGGCTCTGTGATCTCGAAGACCTCAAAGAAGGCGTCCCGAATCTCCGACCATTCGTCGTGATCGGAATCAAGCGCTGTTTCTTCACCGGACTCTACGACCTTCGAAAGCGTCTCATGAAACGCGTCGAGATCACTAAACGGGCCAGCCTCTGCCGATGTCACATCCCCATCTGGAGATGACGAAAGAGGTTCGACCAGAATTTCCGTGGTATTTAACGAGTAAACAAGCCAGTGAGATTCAACCACAACTCTATAGTACTCGTTGTCGTACGATTCGACCGACGTGACTGAAGCATCAATCGATGGGGGATCTTCGTCGGCGAAGAGCTCGCGTTCGATGTAATCGATTTCGCACGCTTCGATTGCTGATTCGGAAACCGGCGAAGAGAGAGGATTCGACAGACAGCCCGAGGCCGAGCTAATAATAGCTGCCGATGCGAGAAAGAGTGTTCGGCGCTTCATATCACATGTTTTCTGAGTAGATAATAAGTGTCTTCCGCAAGCTAAAACCACTCTTTTTTCCGGTTCCCGTTCAGTATCAGAGTTCATCGAATGGTTGTTTCGCCACGAAGTGAATGTAAGAAACCGTCGCAAGTGCTGCATGGACGCCCGGTATTCATCGCTATAGAATTATCAGTTTACAAGTGTTTCAGTAGGGTCATAAAAATCAAATTGTTGTCAGGTTGCGTGAACTATACCAGGGAGTGATGCATCCAGCGGAGTATGACAAAGCGAGTCACGGTATCGCTTGACGAAGATTCAAAGACGGCACTCGAAACGCTCAGTGCCGAAACCAACAAAGGTCAGAGTGAAGTAATTCGTCGGGCGCTTGCGTTCTACGCCGCGAATTTCGAGGTGGCAACGGGACGGCCGAGCCACAATCTTGAGCAGTATTACCAGATGCTCTCCTCGGGAGAACACGTCCTGTTGGATGTCGATTTTCTCCACGCGTTTTTAGAACACGCGTGTGACCGTGACGGCCCCGATCAGGCGTTTGTCGAAGCCACCGATCGGGTTTCCGACTACCACGCACGGGAGTACGCAGACCGATTTGACGGCCTCGGCGAACTGCTCGAGTGGCTCGCGTTTTGCGGCTTTCTTGCCGTTCGACACCAAGATGACGGCGTCTATCACGTCGTGTTCCCTTCCGAACCGATTCGGTGGTTCATGTCGCGGTTCATCGAACGCAGTACGGTCGATTTGCCGGTTGATGTCGAGATCGAACCGGGCGTCTCGAAAGCCATTATCACCGAACACCGGACGACCTGAGACAGGTGACGTGGCGGCTCATCGCCGTTCATACGTGTTCACAACAGCGTCACCGGTTTGGCGATCCCATATGAAGAGTTCTCAAAAACACTTTTGTTCCATACGAGACGGCTTGTGAGTGGATTACACTCATGGGATTTACTGACCGACTCAGATCAGTTGGGCCCGGTGCGTTGGTTGCAGCGGCCTTCATTGGCCCCGGTACCGTCACAACAGCAAGCGTCATTGGTGCGGAGTTCGCCTACGTACTGGTTTGGACCATCGTCTTTTCGATTTTGGCGACGATGGTTCTCCAAGAGATGAGCGCCCGGTTGGGCTTGATTACCCAGCAGGGGCTTGGCGAGGCGTTGCGGAAACAGTTTGACAATCCCGTGCTGAGCGCGCTCGCAGTCGGATTGGTGGTGGCGGCCATCGGTATCGGCACCGCGGCGTTCCAGACCGGAAACATCACCGGCGGGGCGGCCGGACTCACAACCATTACCGGCGTTGGAGAAAACGTCTGGGGGCCGATTATCGGTCTCGTCGCGGGCGCACTGCTGTTGACAGGAAACTACAAACTCATCGAGCGGGTATTCATTGGACTCGTAGTCGTGATGGGAATCGCGTTCATTGTAAACGCAATCGCCGTTCGGCCGGATGTCGGGGCGCTGAGCGTTGGGCTCATTCCCACGATTCCGGAGGGTTCAGCGCTACTGATTGCCGGACTCATTGGCACCACAGTCGTCGGCTACAACCTGTTTTTGCACGCGAGTACGGTCCAAGAGAAATGGAGCGATCCGGAAGATCTCAGAGACGTGCAGTATGACACGGTGCTGCTCGTCGGGATTGGTGGGCTGATCACCACGGCGATCGTGATTACGGCCGCAGCGGTGTTTCCCGAGGGAACCACCATCGCCGATGTCGGCGAGATGGCCGACCAACTCGAACCGGTAATGGGCGGCTTCGCGCTCACGTTCTTCGCAATCGGGCTGTTCGCAGCCGGCTTTACGAGTGCGATGAGCGCGCCGCTCGCCGGCGCTTACGCCACCGCGGGTGCGCTCGGGTGGGAGCGTGATCTCAAGTCGAACCGGTTCCGCGCCATCTGGATGACCATTCTCGGCGTCGGCATCGTCTTTTCCGGACTGGGTTTCAACCCGGTCGAGGTGATTTTGCTCGCCCAAGTTGCCAACGGACTGCTGTTGCCGATTCTGGCGGTCTTCCTTATTTACGCGATGAACAGCGAGGAACTGCTCGGAGAACACACGAACTCCCCGGTGCAGAATCTGCTCGGTGGACTCGTCACGCTGGTCGCGATCATGATCGGCCTGTTAACGCTCAACGAGAATCTTCCGGCGTTCATCGATGTCATTACCGGACTGCTCGGCCTCTAACGGACATGAAAAACGAAACGACAATCGGGGTTGACGTTGGCGGCACGTTCACCGACGTGGCGCTGTCGGTCGACGACCGGCTCATCACGGCGAAGGTGCCCACAACCGACAACCAGAGCGTCGGCGTCCTCGACGGCATCACCAAAGCCTGCGAGAAAGCCGACATCGAGCCGAGCGACATAAACGGCTTCTCGCACGCAATGACGGTCTCGGTCAATGCGATCCTCGAACGCGGCGGCGCAAAAACGGCGCTCGTGACAACCGAGGGGTTTCGCGACGTCCTCGAAATCGGCCGGCAGGACCGACCAGCCCTGTACGACCTCGAAGCGACCAAACCGGATCCGTTGGTGCCGCGCAGCCGACGGTATGAGCTCGCCGAGCGAACAACGGTCGACGGCGTCGAACAGGCGGTCGATCCGGAAGCGGTGCGAGCGCTCGCGGAAACACTTCGCGACGGCGACGTGGAAGCCGTGGCCGTCTCGTTGCTGCACGCCTACGCCGACCCCGAAAACGAACAGGTCGCCGCCAGGGTGCTTCGCGACGAACTCGATGTCCCCGTTTCGGCCTCCCACGAGGTGCTCGCGGAGTTCCGCGAGTACGAACGAACCTCGACGACGGCCGTCGACGCCTACGTTCGGCCCGCAATCGACCGGTACGTCGGCCGGCTCGTCGACGAGGCGCACGAGGCGGGAATTCCCGCGCCGAAGATTATGCAGGCCAACGGCGGCATCGCCGACCCCGAGACGGTCCGCGAGCACGCGGTGACGACGACGCTCTCGGGGCCGGCCGCCGGCGTCGTCGGCGCAGCAGCCACCGTCGACGACACCGACGTTGCAGGTCTCGTCACGTTCGATATGGGTGGCACCTCAAGCGACGTCAGCCTCGTCAGAGAGGGCGAGGCCGAACGAACGACGGAAGCCGAGATTGCGGGCATCCCAATCCGGACGCCAATGGTTGACGTCAACACCGTCGGTGCCGGCGGTGGGTCGATCGCGTGGGTCGATGCCGGCGGCGCGTTACGGGTCGGCCCTCGATCGGCCGGAGCCCAGCCCGGTCCGGCCTGCTACGGACGCGGTGGGACGGACGCGACGGTGACCGACGCGAACGTCGTCCTCGGCTACATCGGCCCCGAGACAGCCCTCGGCGGTGAGATGACCCTCGACATCGACGCGGCTCACGAGTCGCTTGCATCGCTCGCCGCGGAGGCCGGACTGGCGGATGCACGGGAGGCCGCCCACGGCGTTTACCGCGTCGCCAACGCGACGATGACTCGGGCAATTCGATCCGTCACTGTCGAACGGGGCTACGACCCCCGTGACTTCGCGCTCGTCGCCTTCGGCGGGGCCGGCCCGATGCACGCGGCGGCACTCGCCGAATCGCTCGGTGTCGACCGCGTCGTCGTCCCGCGACCGTGTGGGGTTCTTTCAGCGTTCGGGTTGCTCTCGGCTGACGAGAGCTACGACGCCGTCCGAACGGTCGGTGTCGAACTCGCCGACGCCGACTGCGACCGACTCGAAGCCGTCTACGACGACCTCGTTGCGGACGTGCTCGCCAACGCGTCGGAGCCGGATGCGGCGGCGATTTCTCGTTCAGCTGACTGCCGGTATGTCGGCCAGAGCTTCGAGCTACCCGTTCCCGTCGACGAGCGGTTCGACGCAGCGGCGGTCGCCGAGCGGTTCCATGAGGCGCACGACCGTGCCTACGGTTATACGATGGCAGATCGTATCGAGGTCGTCAACCTGCGGACGACCGCGACGATTGCGGGAACGGAGCCAACGATCTCCCACGACGGCGAGGGTGACGCAAAAATTGGCAGCCGTGAGGCCTCGTTCGGCGACGGGGTTTCGAGAGAGACCGCCGTCTACGACCGCGACCGTCTGGCGAGCGGGCACACAATCGACGGCC
>LKMS01000116.1 GCA_001563965.1 Haloferacaceae archaeon PL-Br10_E2g29
ACAGTTAGTCGAGAACTCAAAGAAGATCTGATAGCATTGCTAACGAGACTCGGGATCGTTTGCAACGTGACAAACACAGACCCAGTGTTGTTAGCCGAAAAGTTCCCTGACTACTATGAACACGACGATCCGTCGCTTTCGGCACGTAGTTATGTGCTTTCTATTTCCTCCACTGATGCGGTCGCATTCGCTGAAAAAGTTGGCTTCCATCTGAACAGAAAAGAGATTCAGCTTCAATCACAAGTAGATGCGATTCCCGCAAGAACACGGCGCGTATTTGACGGTGGGAACGGTAAGTACCTCGTTGACTCAGTTGCCTCAATTGAGCGTGTCGAATCGGAAACCGACTACACGTACAACCTCACGGTCAAAGGAACCCACAGGCTTGTCGTCAATGACACATTCCAAAAGCAATGCGATGGTGACGAAGACTGTGTGATGCTGCTAATGGACGGTCTATTAAACTTTAGCCGACAGTTTCTGCCGGACAAACGTGGTGGTCGGATGGACGCCCCACTCGTGATGTCCTCGCGGATCGATCCCGCCGAAATCGACGACGAGGCCCACAACATGGATATCGTCCGTTCCTACCCACAGGAGTTCTACGAGGCGACCCTGGAAATGGCCGACCCCGAATCGATCGACATCCAGACTGGCGAGGACACCCTCGGCACTGACAACCAGTACCGCGGCTTCAACCACACCCACGAGACGACGAACATCCATATGGGGCCGAGTCTGTCGGCCTACAAGACGCTGGGCTCGATGATGGATAAAATGGACGCGCAGTTGGAGTTAGCGCGAAAACTTCGCGCGGTCGACGAAACCGACGTCGCCGAGCGGGTCATCGAGTACCACTTCTTGCCCGACCTAATCGGCAACCTCCGGGCGTTTTCACGGCAGAAAACCCGGTGTCTCGACTGCGGTGAAAAGTACCGCCGAATGCCGTTGTCGGGCGACTGCCGCGAGTGTGGTGGCCGCGTCAATCTGACCGTTCACCAGGGGTCGGTGAACAAGTACATGGACACCGCGATGGAGGTTGCCGAGCGGTTTGGCTGCCGCGAGTACACGAAACAGCGACTCGCGATTCTCGACCGTTCGCTCGAATCGATTTTCGAGAATGACAAAAACAAACAGAGCGGTATTGCGGATTTCATGTAACCGGCAGTCGGAAGCGACCGCTGGACAAACGAGGGAGTGGCCTCTCAATCGTGAAGGCACAAACAACGGAACAGGGACAACAAACCGAATACCCCCGAACGGGGGTTAGGCCCACTCGGCGAGCACGGGCGCATCGGTCTGTGAGACCGAAAGCCACGCCTCGTCTCGGGTGACATCCGCGATCACATACGAGGGACGGCTTGACGACGCGTCGACAGCGGCCATGACCTCGCCCATCGACGTTTCCGAAACGGGTGTGTGGTCTTGTGTCATGGTTTTCTGTCACACTCTCGCGCATATAAACATGTCGAAAGAACCGACAGACTGCCGACGGGTCGCTCCGAATAATACAAGCGGCTGGCCGACGGTAGACCGGAGTATGCACGTAGCCGACGCCATGACGCCGCGGGAGACGCTGGTGACAGTCGAACTGCCCGGCACCCGCGACGACGTTCTCGCGTATCTCCAAGATCACGGCTTTTCGTCGGTCCCGGTCGTGAAACAAACCGACGGCCGTGAGGTCTACCGCGGGCTCGTTTCACGAGACGATCTCATTGAGCGACCCGACGAGGACCAACTCGCCCTGTTGATGCGCGAGGTGCCGACAATCAGCCCCGACGCCCACATCCACGATGTGGCCGAACTCATGGTCGCCGAACACGCCCGCCGGGTGCCCGTTGTCAACGGCGACGATGATCACGACCTGGTCGGCATCATCACCGTCACCGACATCGTCCGTGCTATCGCTCGCGAGGAGATCGACGGAAGCCGTGAGGTCGGCTCGCTCGCGACACACGAGATCAACACGACTTACGTCGATACGCCACTGCTCGTCGCCGAGCGGGAAATCTACTACGCAAACGTTCCCTACACGATCGTCCTCGACGACGAGGGCGACATGACGGGCATTCTCACCGAGGTCGATATCGTCGAAATCGCCCGTGTCGTCGAGGGCGAAGACGATACCGGCGAGTCGATCGCCGAACAGGATTCAAAGTGGGCCTGGGAGGGAATCAAAGCCGTCGGCAACAGCTACTTTCCGACGCGAAACGTCGAAATTCCCGCCGAACCGGTCGCCGAAATTATGACGAGCGACGTGGTGACAATTGGGAAAACCAAAACGGCGGCCGACGCGGCGAAAACCATGATCAAACACGATATCGAGCAGATTCCACTTGTTTCGGGCGGCAAGCTGGTCGGCGTCGTGCGCGACATCGATCTGCTGGAGGGGGTCTGATGGGAACGCAGCGCGACCTGATGGAGTTGGCCAAGCGCCGTGGCTTCTTTTTCGGGTCGAACGGGGCGTACGGCGGGACGGCGGGCTTCTACACCTTTGGGCCCGAGGGCGCCGCGCTCAAACACAACGTCGAATCCGCCTGGCGCGACCAGTTTACCGTGCGCCTCGGTAATGACGAAATCGAGGCGCCGACGATCATGCCCGAAGCCGTCTTCGAGGCCTCGGGACACCTCGACGGCTTCGACGACATGCTCGTCGAGTGTGCCGAATGCGGGACGAGCCACCGCGCAGACCACCTGATCGAGGACGCCGTCGACGAGATCGAAGATGCCGAAGCGCTGGGCAGCAAAAAAGTCGGCGACCTCATCGCAGAGCACGACCTCGCGTGTCCGACCTGTGGCGCGTCGCTCGCGGGCGAACCCGTCGAGGACTTCAATCTCATGTTCGAAACCTCGATCGGTCCCGGTACGGGCCAACCCGGCTACATGCGGCCCGAAACCGCCCAAGGGATTTTTGTCGAGTTTCCGCGGCTCAAAGAGTACGCCCGCGGCCAACTCCCCTTCGGCGTCACCCAGATTGGCACCGCCTACCGCAACGAGATCAGTCCCCGGCGCGGCATTATCCGTGTTCGCGAGTTCACCCAAGCCGAGTTGGAGCAGTTCATCGATCCGAAAGAGGACGAACCGCCGCTGGGCGAGGTCGAGGACGTGGCGGTGACGCTCTACCCGGCAACCGAACAACACGACGCGGACGGCGACTACCTCACGACGACCATTGGCGAGGCCGTCGAGAAAGAGGTCATCGGCTCGCCGTGGGTGGCGTACTTTATGGGCGTTGCTCAGGGCTGGTACGAGCGGGTCGGCGTCGACATGGATCGGTTCCGGTTCCGCCAACATCTCGCCGGCGAGCGCGCACACTACGCCGCCGACTGCTGGGACGCCGAAAGCGAGATCGATGGCAACTGGATCGAAATCGCCGGCTTCGCGTACCGAAGCGACTACGACCTGCTGAAACACGGTGCGTACGCCGAAGACCGCTTTACGGTTTTCAAGCGCTACGACGAACCGGTCACCGTGGAAAAAGCGGTCGTCGACCCCGATATGTCGGCGCTCGGCCCCGAGTTCGGCGGGACGGCCAGCGACATTGCGGCGGCGCTCGAAGCGCTCGCCGACGCCGACCCCGATGCGTTCGATGGCGACGAGGTGACGGTCGACGTTGACGGAGAACGGTATTCTGTCGACACCGACGTCGCGAACTTTGCGGTCGAAACACAGACCGAGGCGGGCGAACACATCACACCCCACGTCGTCGAGCCGTCGTTCGGCGTCGGCCGAACGGTGTACACGCTGCTCGAACACGGCTACCGCGAGGACGAGGTCGACGGTGAAACCCGAACCTACCTCTCGCTTGCGCCGGAAATCGCCCCGACCACCGTTGCCGTCTTCCCGCTCGTCAGCAACGACGACGCACTGGTCGACGTTGCAACCGACATCTCACGGACGCTGCGGCAGGCGGGCGTGTCGGTGTCGTACGACGATTCGGGATCGATTGGCCGGCGCTACCGTCGGCAGGACGAGGTCGGCACGCCCTTTTGTGTGACCGTCGATCAGGACGGCCTCGAAGGCGATGGTCAAAATACCGTGACGCTCCGCGAGCGCGACTCGGCCGCACAGATTCGCCTGCCACTCGACCGGGTTGCCGACGAGATTGCGGCGCTCGTGGCCGACGAACAGACGTTCGACGAACTACACGGCCGCTACAGCGCCGTCGACACCGACGTAACGGCCGCATGAAACCGTTGGGAGCAGTCGGGATCGAACGGGCGAGACGACCGAACCAGACGGAGCGAAAGAGACGACGGGCACGTACCGAACAATGAGTGAGTACAGCCGCCGGGCAGTCCATGCGACGGGTGTCGGCATGCCGCTTATCTATCTGCTTGGGGTCGTGAGTTGGGACCAGCTCCGGCTGTTCATGATTGGTGTGACACTCATCGTGTTCGGCCTCGAATTTTTGCGACTCGTCGTCGGCATAAACCACCGGATTTACGACGAACTCACGCGCGCGTATGAACAGGATTCAGTCGCCGGCTATGCGCTCTACATGACAAGCATGACCGTTGTTGCCTTGCTGTTCGGGCCAGTGGTGGCGCTGCCGGCAATCTTGATGCTCGCGCTCGGTGACCCCGTCAGTGGGATGCTCGGCAAAAACGGCCCACACGAACACAAACGCCTCGGCGTCGTCGCGGTGATGTTCGTGGTCTGTGTGCTGTTGGCCGCGCCGTTCACGATTCCGTGGGCCGGCGTCGCCATCGGCGCTGTGGCGGCCGCAGTCGGCGGGGTACTCGCGGCGGTCGCCGACGGCGTCAAACCGATTATTCGTGGGGTCGCCGTCGACGACAACCTGACGATTCCGCCGGCGGCGGCGGTCGGGATTGCCGGCGTCTTCTGGCTGGCCGGTGTCGACACCGGGATCGACCCGTTCGGCTTCTGAGTTCAGCGTTTGTAACGCAGGTAGCGATTTGAGCCACTTGTGCCGTGTGAGCGTGGCTCGCAGCGGCTGAATCACGTAATCGTTTTGTAGCCGAGGCCCAATTTTTGGCTCATGGTACTGGGCTGCCGCACCGAATCGCCGGCGCGCCGACAGCGACGGCTCCGGCAGGCACCCCGGCGACCACCGCGAGCGGGGCGACCACACGTGGTCGACCTCGCCTCGTTTCGGCGACAGGGCCGGTAGGCCAACGCTGGTTCGACCGCCGATCCGATTTTCCTAATCTCCCGTTTTTGCCCGCATAGCCGTGTCTCTGCGGCTATTTTCAAAAAATAGAAACGTTGAATTTAAGTCCCATACCCCGGTTTGTGTGGGTAATGACAAAGCGCGTGGCACTGGCGTTCAGCGGCGGTCTCGACACGACCGTCTGCGTGCCGGTTCTCGAAGAGGAGTACGGATACGACGAAGTAATCGGCGTCACCGTCGACGTCGGCCAGCCCGCAGACGAGTTTGCCGAGGCCCGAGAAACCGCCGAGGCGCTCG
>LKMS01000117.1 GCA_001563965.1 Haloferacaceae archaeon PL-Br10_E2g29
GGATTTGAACCATACTGCGGTTCTGCGAGCATCGCGAGCAGGTTCGCAGTTCGGGTTCAAATCCCGCTCCGGGCGTACTTTTGCGGCGAACAACACGCTGAGCACATGCTGCGCAGCATGTTCTCAGCAACACCGTGAGCCCCAAATACCTCAAGAGGAATTTGAATCAGAGAGTGAAGCGAACGCAGTGAGCGGAACGACCGAGGTTCAAATCCCGCTCCGGGTGCCCTTCTGCGACGAACAACACACCGAGCAACCGGCGTACTGTGTTACGTTCGTTTTGATCCGAGTATCAACAAAGCGATCCCAGTGGAAACTGCGGGTGCGACAACACAAACAACAGACAGCGACAGCAACACTCAGGATTCGAGTCGGCGGATAACGAAGAACACGCCCGCGGCGAGCGCAATAACCACCAACGTCGCGATAATGAACAGCCCGGCAACCTGCGGAAAGACCAGCGCGAGCGCGATGAGGAACGTAAACGCAAACAGCGACAAAATAATGACGAGTAACGCAACCGCGGGCTGTTGTGCCGTTGCCAACACGATTCGTTCTTTCATGTTCAGATCCGTGAGGTCGATGTCGCTGTCGGGGGCAGTGTCGCTGTCGGCTGCATCGTCGCTGGTGGCATCAGATTCGTCAGTACCGTCTACTGCGTCGTCGCCAACGGCGGTGGGGTCGGCGTCCGATCCGGAGGGATGTGAGTCGGCCACGGTTCATGTTTGGCCGGCACAATCCTGAGTGTGTCGTTTTCTGATCCTCACCGATCGGTCGACAGCCGTTCGTCCCAGTCGAGCCACTCGTACTCCCAGCCGGTTGGGGCAACGGAGCCCTGGCTGTCGAACTCGGCGTCCTCCCGGCGGGTTCGGTTGCGCTCGTGGCCGCTGGCCTGCTCGCCATCGACCAGCATCGGGCGGAACGAAACCGGTCCGAGCGGCTCGACTGAACCGAGTCGCGGTCGCGACGCGTCGGCGTCGTGGTCGGCGGCAACGAGCGTTTGGTCGGTCGCCCCACGCGGGAAGACGATCCGACCGTCGGGCGCGAGCTGTTCGACGAGCGAGCGCGGCGGCGAGACGACCGCGGTTTCGACGAGAATCCGGTCGAACGGCGCGTAGTCCGGATAGCCGCGTGCGCCGTCACGGCAGTCGACCAGCACGGCGTCGTAGCCGGCAGCCGCGAGATTTGTGCGAGCGAGTTGCACGAGGTGTCGGTCGATGTCGACGGCATGGACGTGGCGGTCGCCGACGAGTTCGGCGAGCACGGCGGCCGTGTAGCCGACGCCCGCGCCGACGATGAGCGTCTCGTCGCCGTCGCCCGCAGCGAGCGCCTCGACGAGTCGGGCGACCGTCCGGGGACTGAGTGCTCGCGAGCCGGCCACCTCCTGTGATCGGTTGGCATACGCGTTATCGACGAATGTGTGACGCGGAACCGTCGCCAACGCGTTCAGGACGTCGCCACAGAGTGGTCGGTTCCGGGCGGCCAGCCCATCGACCATATCGGCGCGAAGCGTCTCGTGATCCATTGGTGGTGCTGGGTCGGCAACGGGCTTGAACTGTGCGCTCGACGTGTGCTGATCTGCCGGAGTTACCTCGGGCGCATCGGGACGAACCGAACGGGAACAATCTCCTCGCGCTCGTGGCCGCCGGGCGTCGGATGGAGTCGGCAGAGCACCTGCTGATTGCGGCCAAACGGCCCGACAACGACGCCCGCTGGACGGGTCTGCTCGATGAGCGCACCGGGCGGGTCGGCAGGCGCACAGGTGAGGTAGACCGCATCGAACGGCGCGTGTTCGGGCCACCCCATCCGGCCGTCGCCAACCCGGAGATGGATGTCGTAACCGAGGTCGGCAAGTCGATCACGAGCGCGCTCGGCGAGTTCGGGGTCGTACTCGATGCTGTAGACGTGTTCCGCGCCGACGACTTCCGCAGTGACCGCCGCGTGATAGCCACAGCCGGTGCCGATTTCGAGGACGCGGTCGCCCGGTTCGAGCGCGAGCAAGTCGAGCATGCGACCCACGATGTGCGGGGCGCTGATCGTCTGGTCGTTGCCGATGGGGAGCGGCCGGTCCTCGTAGGCCGCCGCGCGGCGCTCGGTTGGAACAAAGCGATGGCGTGGAACCGCACGGAGCGCCGCCTCGGTCGTGGGGCGCTCAACCGCACCGCTGGCAACGAGGTCGTCGACCAGCCGGTTTCGCGCAGCCGTCGTGTCCATAGTGGGATGTGTTACCACCCGAATGTAGCCGTTTCGGCGGAAGCGAGGAAAATTGGGTAAAAAGAGCGGCAAAAAGCCGTTACCAGGCCGACCACGCGGTCGTCGTTTCGTCGATGCCGTACACACGCTTGGCGTCTTTCGCGTACACCATATCGCCGTCCTGGTCGAACTTGTCGAACCGGTAGCCGTCGGCATCGCCGCGAACGAACAGGCCGGTGATGGTGAACTCGTCGTCGCCAAATGATTCGGTTTCGCCAACACGAAGTTCGTAGTCGCCGGGGACGTTGAGTTTGAGGCTCCGCGTCTCATCGCGAGAGCCGTCTTTCGGGTGCAGCGTCACGTTGACGCCGACGTTGTCGACTGCCCGCGTCCAGACGGTTTCGACGTCCTCCATGACCGCCTTCTCGAATCGGCTGTCCGCATCGAGCAGTTCGAGTCCGGTGACGCGAACCTGCAGAATTGCTTCCGGCGTGTCAACAATGAACTCGTCGCCGACTTCGACCGTTTCGTCGGGGTCGGTTTCGAGTCGCGTGCTGAAGGAGTCGCCGCCTTGGGAGACGATGATTTTCTTTTCGACCGTCGGCGTCGAGTCGATCCGTGTTTTGTGGACGTGGGCGCACTCGCTACAGCGGACGGTGAGGTCGCCGCCGGGTTTGAGCACCTCGTGGATGGTGTCGTCGTGTGGCGAACAGGCGGGGCAGGCGAGTGCCACGCGGTCGCCGGTGTCAGTGTCGCTCATAGGCCGTCATTCCGCTGCAACGCGTAAAAAGCCGTGCTTGTGGGGCCGCTGTGTGCCGGTCTACCGCGGCGCAGCGGCCAGCTGTCTGCGGAAACGGCTGTTTGCGATGGCGGTATGACTGGCTGTCAACTACCGCGGTAGCGTTAGTTCGACGCCATCGGCAAACACCGTTGGTTCCCGTAGAATGCCGTCGAGATGCAGCGGCGCGTCGGTCTCGCCGCCGATTCCCGCGTTGTCGCCGATTGCAATGTGAACCGTCCCAGCGGCCTTCTCGTCCAACAGCACCGACCCAACCAGTTCGTCGACGCCGACGTTCGTACCGATGCCCAGCTCTGCAAGGTTGGAGGCATCGCGACCGACCTGCTCGGCGGCGGTTTCGATCTGCTCGCGGATCTCGTCATCCGAAATGTCGGTGACGTAGCCGTTTTCCACCTCGAACCGAAGGTGTTGGTCGGCTGCAAGCAGACCGTGCGGACGCATCGTGCCGTCGACTACGTAGGTGCCGGTGGCGCACTCGGGGGCGACGAAAATTTCGCCGGCCGGGAGGTTCGAAAATCCCCCCTGTGCGTGGACGAGCCCCGTATCGAGCAGCCACTCGCGGTCGCCGATTTCGAAGGTGATGTCGGTTCCCTGTGGTGAGGTGACGCGGATTTCGTCGGCTCCGACGACCTGTTCGAACATGGTTTCGGAGTGGGCGGCAATCGCGTCGTAGTCGGCGTCGAGGCCGGCGACAAACACCGATTCGGTGATGCCGGGAAGCGTTGCCCCCCGAGCGCCAGCATCGCACGCACTCCCGCGAGCGCGAGTGTGACTGATGCTCTTCGTGGTCGGTGCGAGAAATACGTCGGCCTTGCGGAGGGCGGCCGCCACGGGTTGGGGTGGCTCAGCGCCGTGCTGTGGCCCCGGCGGATAGCGAACAATCACGGGGTCGTCGGTGAGCCCGCTCGCAACGGTGTAAAGGGTCTCGCCGATTCGGCGGCGTTTGTCGTCGGTGACTATCACGCAAGTTTCGTCGCTCCCGAGTCCAAGACACTGGGTGAGTGCGGTTTCGGCGGCATCACGGAGATCATCGTCGCTGACTGCTGGGTCGCGCTGATAGTCGGCCTCGCTCATACACCGTGTTGCCGGCGGCGGTGGTTAGCCCTTACTGTGGGCCTCAGCCGAGTTGATGATGGGTGATCGCGTCAGTACCCGTTTTTTCGGTGTCGAGAACCGCCACATGAAACGCGTCGTCAGCGCCCGCAATCGGCAGCCCACCGGGATTGACGCGGACGGTGTCGCCACGCGATTCGAGCGCCCGTTCGTGGGTGTGGCCGTGAAGCACGTAGTCGTAGTGGCCCGCATCGACCAGCGCGTCGATGAGTGTCCCGTTGGTGCCGTGGTACACCGCAATCGACACGTTGTCGGCGTCGAGTTCACCGCACTCGCCGAGATACGTCCCGAACTCGTTGACGACGTTCGCGAGCGCCCACTCGCCGTCGTTGTTGCCGCGAACGGCCGAAAAGTCGAAGGCGTCCGACTCGAACGGCGTCGCCGAAAACGGGGCGACGATGTCACCGCAGTGGATGACGCGGGCAACGCCCTCGGATTCGAAGAGCTGGACGGCTGCGTCGACGAGTGCGAGGTTGTCGTGGGTGTCCGAAACAATGCCGAGTTGCATGACTGATCGGTCGCTGTCCACGACGAAAAAAGTAGGGAGAACCGAGAAAACGGAGGTGGCGGGGGCAATCGGCGTTAGTTCGCCGCGTCGATGAGCAGTTCGACCCCGGGAAGATCCGCGCCGGTGAGCGCACGGATGTACGCCCCGCCGGCGATCGAGACGTGGCCGAAGTCCGCTTCGTTCATGCCGTACATCTCGATTGCGCGCGAGGTGTCGCCGCCGCCGACGACCGAGAAACAGTCGGTTTCGGCGATGGCTTTCACCGCGCCAACCGTCCCGTGTGAAAACTTTTCATCCTCGAACACGCCGAGTGCACCCTTCATAAACACCGCATCCGAGCTGTGGATAATCGGATCGTACTTGTCGACGGTTTCCTCGGAGATATCCATATAGTCGTACGCGCCGGCGTCGAGTTTCTCGTTGGTGTGTTCGGCGCGCTCGCCGTCGTCGTCCTCGTAGGCAAGTCCCTCGGCAAGGACGATCTGGTCGCCGCGTTCCTCGAGGAGGTCGACGATCACGTCCTCGTTTTTTGCCCACTGCGTGTCGTACAGATCGAGCCCGTCGTGGCGATCGTAGCCGACGTCGTAGCCGGCGGCGCGCTGGAAGAGCTGGCCGGCAATGCCGCCCATACAGAAGTAATCGATTTTGTCGCCGATGGCGTTCATCACACCGATCACGTCGGTTGCTTTCGTGCCGCCGATCACCATGGTGACCTGCCCATCGAACTCCTTGGTCGCAATTGCGGTGTTGGCCTCGTACTCCGACTGCATCACGCGGCCCGCAAACGCGGGCAAAA